>CAZWNR010000136.1:0-8646 GCA_964635665.1 uncultured bacterium
GAATGGGGATGCCGGGACTCCCCTCCTCGTAGGCCGACAGTACATGGAGCAGCATCAGCTTGGCTCCAGTAGCCTGGCCTAAATCCAGGGCTTGATCAAACACCGTTTGCCGCAGGGATGAGCTATCTAGGGCCACAAGAATGCGCTTAAACATGGTGAGTCTCCTCTGCTTCTTGCTGTGCGCCCGCTTTCCTAGTTGCTCTGAGTTGAAGCGATGAAACCAGGGAAACACTAGCGGTAAACCACCAGCGGTAGAGAACCAGAGCCAGGGGCCGTAGGCTATGTCTTTATTATAAAAAATGCCCTTAGGGTATCCCCTAGGGCTTAACAATGCCGCAACAAAGCGATGGATAAAAGGCCAAGAACCGTCGATGCTAACGTTGTCCGTCAATCAGACTGCTCCGAGGCATTCTCCGTTCAGGCGTTGATAGGGTAACCTAGCGATAGTTGGTAAATTGCAGGGCCACGGGCCAGTCTTCCTGCTTCACCAACTGCATGGCCTGTTGCAGGTCGTCCTTAGATTTGCCCGACACCCGCACGGCATCGCCCTGGATGGAGGCGGTGACTTTTTTGAGGTTGTCGCGGATGAGCTTAGAGACCTGCTTAGCAATGTCTTGGCTCATGCCCTTTTTGAGGGTAATCTGCTGGCGCACCCGATTGCCGCTGGCGGATTCCACCGTGCCATAGTCAAAAATTTTCAGGGAAAGATCCCGCTTTGCCGCCTTTTGGTGCATCAGCTCCTTCACCGAATCCAGGCTCATCTGGCTGGCGGTTTCGATGGTGATGGTGTCGTTATTGAGTTCGATACTGGTTTTGCTATCTTTTAGGTCGTAGCGACTGGTGACATCGCGGCGGGTTTGATCGAGGGCGTTGACCAGTTCTTGGCGATCAAAATCGCTGACAATGTCAAAGGAAAACGTAGAGGCCATCGTTGAGGGTCTCCCAAGTACAAACAATCTGTATCAATCAGAATCAATCGAACGATTCAAGAACAGCCTACAGGAAGGCTGCGCGACAACTCAAGAAATAAAGGGTAAAGGTGCCCAGATTGGCCAAGCCAAACATGAGGGAACGCAGGGTGGGCACATTGGCAATGTAGAACACTGGGTACAGCGCCCTTGCCGCCAGATAGACCACCGCCGCCCCTAACGCCACCGAAGACTGCTGCTGGGTAACGTAGGCCATCAACGCCGCCGGGGCAAAGAGAATCATCGATTCAAAGGCGTTTTCGTGGGCCCAAGTGGCCCGCTGGGCGTAGGGGGGGAGTTTAGCCAGCATGGATCGGGGGGCGGATTTGTCATAGCCCACCTTAAGGCGGGCATAGCCGACCGCAAAGAAGGGCACGTACACAAGCACTGCCGCGAGGGCAATACTAAGCAGGAGAAAACCGGGCATGGCCATGACTAGTCACTAATTGAAGTAAGACAGCATTATTCGGTGGGCCGTGCCCACCCTACCAAGGTTTTCCAACAGCGAATCTAATCGAAGTAAAACAGCGTCACAATTTTGCGCTGGTCTTCGGCATCTTGACAGGTGCGCAGCAGGGTGTGGCTGTCATGGAAGGCAAAGCAGATGAGTTGCTGACAACGGGAAATGATTTCCTGGTTGCAGATGGAGCTAGCCTCCGCCAGGGAAAGCACGTCGTTGGATGGATTTTCCACCAAATGCATGACGTCCTCCAATTGCTCCCGCGACTCACGGGGCTGACGCTCCAGGCTTTGGGGCAAAATCACCGTGAGCAGGTTAGGGTCAGCCTTCATGGCCCCCCGAATGGCCGCTGAGTTAGTACCCGTTGCGCCAGAGGTAATCACCCGGTTGCCACCCAATACCAGGGCGTAGGTCATCAGCTCGATCAGTTGCTGATGGGTGATGGGGACATGGCGCGACCCAAGGATGGCCACTCGCTTAGAGCCGGACTGTTGAATGGCGGCCAGTTCCTGGAGGAATGTATCGACTTTGGAGGCTTCGATGGACTGACTCAACGACTACACCAATTAGGAGAAGACGGGCTTCATTGTATCAGACCCCCGTTCTCCCTGGGCAGGCCCACTGGGGAGATTCGCCCTAGCCCGCCGAGACGGGCAGCTTGAGGTCAATCAGGCTGAGTAGGCGATCCAAATCGAGGTGATTGGCCACCAAATCTTGGACGCACTGCACCTTAACGGGCTGATGTAGACGCACTTGGCCAAACAGTTCGTCGATGCGCTCCACCGTGGAGAGGGTGTCGGAATCCACCGCCATAATGGGAATCTCTAGATCGGTGGCTCGCTCTAGGATGGTGGGAATGGGCGGAATTTGTCCCGTCAGCACTAGACACTGGGTGGAGGTCTCCAGGGCGGCAAACTGAATATCGGTGCGGTCTCCCCCGGTGACGACGGCCATGTTCAGCCCCTTGCGGAAGTAGCGCAGGGCAGAGTTGACGTTCATGGCCCCGATGGTTAAGGTTTCCACCATCAGTTCCATACGGTCGGGGCAGCACAGCACCTCCGCGTGCAGTCGGGCCACGATTTCGCCCACGGTGATGCTGCGCATGATGGGGGAACGCGGAAATAGGGCCAGCACCGGGACCCCTTGCTGTTCTAGGAAGGGCTTGGTCACCTGCTGAGCCACCTCTAGGCTTTCATCGGGCACGTCGTTGAGGATAACCCCCACTAGGTGGTGGTTAAGCTGGGCCTTGGCAGACAATAACCGATCCACCAGCAGCGGCGAGTCGTAGCGGGTGACCAGCAAGACGGGGGCGTCTAGGGCGGCGGCTATGTTAGGCAGGGACAGATTCAGCAGCGTGCCTTCGGTCAGGTTGCCGGGGCCTTCTAGCAGCAGTAACGATTCCCCTTGGTTTTGGCTGTAGGGGGTGAGGCTGTAGTCTGCCCTAGCATCGAGGGTAAGGCGTTCGCCTACCGTGGCTTCGGTAAGGGAGGTGACGGGGGGATAGTAACGGCTGGCAGGGAGTTTCAGGGTCTCCACAATAAAGTCAAGGTCGGGATCTAGGGCGGCTTCACCGACGGCACTGCCTAGGGGCTTGCCAAAGGCAATATCCAAACCCATCGCTTGCAGTTGCAGCCCGATACCTAGGATGGCTGCCGACTTGCCGCTATAGGACTCGGTCGATCCAACTAACAAATGCTTTGAACTGGGCACGCCATCACTCCTTACCGTCGGGAAAACCGTTTATTCTCTAGGGTAGACCAAACCAGGCCCCTGATAATACCCACCGCCTTTCCCCGACCCAGCCTCCGACGCTGAAGGTAGGCTTTCCCAGGGGTGAATTCTTTGGGGCTGCGGCCCCATGGCCTCATCCAAAATGGCCCCATGGGCTAGTCCACAGCTGAGGGGTACACCACCCAGGCATAACGACATAGAGCCCCAGGGAATCAGACCCTTGGGCACTCAGGGAAGCCGTGGCCTCTAGGGCGGAGAATAACCCTAATCTTCAGCCCGCAGCAGCTTGCGATAGAACGCCTTGGAAAAATCTGGGGTGCGTTTGTTGCGCAGGGCCACAATCACGTCAAACAAAAAGTCTACGAATTCAAAGGTGGCCATCACAATTTCGTAGCTGAGGTCGGCATCACCATCAAATTGAAGCCGACACCGAGTCAGGTCGGCGGGCAACATCGAGACATTCCAGGTGGCGATAAAGGCGATGCTTTCTCCGCCCTCGATGTGTCTTTCTCCCTCTAGGTTGCCCTGTTTATATAGGGAAATGGCATAGGGAAGGGCAGCGCGCTTATTGCCCTGGTAGTAGGGCATATAGACGCCAACATCTTGCTTACCAGCCGGTTGAATATCCTCAAATGTCAAGCGCATGGGTGTGGCCTTAAAGTGTGGCAAAGCGGAAGGGCGATGGGCTGGGGAAACGTTCCCCGGTAATCCCCTAACTCGAAGGGTACCCGCACAGTTGCTGGGTCTCCTCTGGGACGATCTCTAGCGTGATACTAGAGGTCAGGGTACCGCGAACTCCCCAGGACGAACCATAACGTTCTGGGAAGATGGCGGAACCTTGGAATTTGGCGTTGAGGCTGCCCATCAGCGCTATCCCAGATGGCTAAGGTTAACGTTCCCCCCTTTTGGGAAGGAAATATCACCTCATTTTTTTCTTCAACATCAGGGGTGATAAAGCGGGATAATAGGCAAATCTTAGTAACGTTACGTAAAGAGCGTTCCCCCGTTCCTCCGTGTTGCTCTGTGCGGTTCTCGTCCATGATTGACTCCCCAAACGCTGTGTTTCAACCCCTTGCCGATCTCGACATTGAAGATTTTCCCGGCTATGCGGGGCGTCGCCGTAAGGCTGCGCTCACCCTCACCTTGCTCTGGGGGAGCACCGTGGCGCTTCACCTGCTGTCCTGGGGGAGCTGGGTCATCCTAGGGCTAATGGCCGTACTGTCTACCCATGCCCTGCGGGTGTTGCTAGCCCGCCCTCGCCTAGGGCCAACACCGCTGCCGCCCCAGGCCTTGACCGATCACCATGAAGCCGCTCATTCCAGTTCTAACCCCAGCGTTTGGCCCTACGTATCGCTGCTGGTGGCGGCCAAAAACGAGGAGGCGGTCATCCAGCGCCTCGTCACGGCCCTCTGCCATTTAGACTATCCCACCCACCGCTACGAAGTTTGGATTATTGACGATCACAGCACCGATGGCACCGCCCAGCGCTTGCAGGAACTCCGCCAGCGCTACCCTCAACTGCGGGTGCTGCACCGGGCCGCCAATGCCACCGGGGGCAAATCCGGTGCCCTCAACCAGGTTTGGCCCGACACCCAGGGCGACATCATTGGTGTGTTTGATGCCGATGCCCAGGTGCCCAAGGATTTGCTGCGCCACATTGTGCCCATGTTTGAGGCGGAACAGGTGGGGGCCGTGCAAATGCAGAAGGCCATCGTCAACCGCGCCAAGAATTGGCTCACCCGGGGGCAGCAAGCCGAAATGGCCCTCGATACCTATTTTCAACAGCAGCGCATTGCCCTAGACGGCATTGGCGAACTGCGGGGCAACGGCCAATTTGTGCGGCGTAGCGCCCTCATGCAGTGCGGTGGCTGGAACGAAGAAACCATCACCGACGACCTCGACCTCACCCTGCGGCTTCACTTTAGCGGCTGGGATATTGAGTTTCTGCTGCACCCCGCCGTGGACGAAGAGGGCGTTGAACGGCCCATGGCCCTGTGGCACCAGCGCAACCGTTGGGCCGAGGGCGGCTATCAGCGCTACCTCGACTATTGGCGCTTTCTAGCCAATAGTCGTCTTACCCCCGGCAAAACCCTCGATATGGCGGCCTTCTGGCTGATTCAGTACGGCCTGCCCACCGTGGCCCTACCCGACTTTGCCATGGCCCTGCTGCGCCACCGATTGCCCGTCTTTTTACCCGTTTCTGGCCTTGCCCTCACCCTGTCAATGATTGGCATGTACTGCGGCCTGCGGCGCACCCAACGCCAACCCCACTGGGCCAGCGCCCTGCTCACGGTGTGGGGCAACCTGTACATGCTGCACTGGCTGCTGGTGATTTCCACCATGGCCCTACGGCTCTCGGTGCGGCCCAAGCGGCTACGCTGGGTGAAAACGGTTCACCAAGGCGTGGAAGAGGAACTTCAGGTCGATGGATCGGTTTAGCCCCAAGTCCTTGGGGGCAGCGCCGTTCAGCAAATTAAACCTCCATTCCGGCCCTTGCCCCCAACCCCTGCTTTGCCCATCTCTGTGTCCTTCGGACAGCTAGCAAAAGCCTACTCCCAAAACGGGGGAAGTAGGCCGGAAAACGCGGACGATCTGGAGATGGCCCCAAGGGCCGCAGCGATGGATCGGCCTTAACCAAACTAGGCTTTCCCATCGCTATGATTTGATAAGATCCTCCTTGCTCAAACGCCCTCACCCAGGACATTGCCCCATGTCAGTCACCACTACGCCCACCCCCTGGCACCTTCGAGATCGCACCTTTGCCTGGGGTAGCCGCACTTACATTATGGGTGTTTTGAACGTGACGCCGGACAGCTTCAGCGATGGCGGCCAGTTCGACACAGTGGATCGGGCGGTGGAACAGGCACGGCACCTCGTTCACCATGGCACCGACATTGTGGATATTGGCGGCCAGTCCACCCGTCCGGGGTCGGAGTCTATTTCCAGGGAAGAGGAACTGAACCGAGTGATCCCCGTCATCGAAGCGATTCGAGCCGATGGGGATGAGGCTCTGCGGGAGGCGGTGATTTCCGTGGATACCACCCGTTCCGCCGTGGCCAGGGCAGCGGTGAAGGCCGGAGCCGATGTGGTGAACGACATTTCCGGCGGCACCTACGACCGCGCCATGCTCTCCACCGTGGCGGATCTGGGCGTACCCGTGATTCTCATGCACCTACGCGGCACCCCCGTCACCATGCAGCAGCATACAGACTATCAAGATCTGATCGGCGACATCTATGAGTTTTTGGAACGCCGCATTGAAGACGCCATTGCTGTGGGAGTCAAACCCAGCCAAATCGCCATCGATCCGGGCATCGGCTTTGCCAAAACCTATCCCCAAAACCTAGAAATTCTGCGCAACCTAGGCAAATTTCGTGAACTAGACTGCCCTATCTTAGTGGGGCCATCCCGCAAGAGCTTCATCGGCTGGATTCTCGACCAACCCGATGCCCAAAAGCGGGTGTGGGGCACGGCGGCGGCCTGCTGTGCGGCCATTGCAGGCGGGGCCGATCTGCTGCGCGTCCACGACGGGGCAGAAATGTATGATGTCTGTCGGGTGGCCGATGCGATCTGGCGGTCGGCCTAGGCGTTATGTAGGATTTCACCCCCATGTCAACGGAACTGATTACGTGGCTCGTCGTGGTGCTGGGCATTTTGGGCTTTGGCATGGGGTCGATGCTAGTGGCCTATCGTCGGCCAGCGGGGGCGGCGGTGCTGTTTCCGGCCCCGATAACGGAGTTATCCATGCCCATAACAGATCAGGCTAGAAAGCTGTTTCAGGCTGGGTTAGCAGACTTTGAACGGGGACACTACGCCAAAGCTATCGGTCAATTTAGTGAGGTGATTACACTAGAGCCCACCTGTGCTGAAGCCCTCCACAACGGCGGCCTCGCCTACGCCAACCTGGGTAACGATAACCTGGCGGTACCAGCCCTAGTCCAAGCCAGCGACCGCTACAACCAGCAGGGCACCAAAGCAGGGCTGGATCGGGTGAAATACGCCCTGGAACAGGTGGCCGCGCGGCAAAATCAACGACGCGCCGCCAAGGATCAGGCCGGACAGGCTCAGGTAGGAAACACCCGTGGCTAAGCAGCGGCTTGATGTGCTCTTGGTGGAACGGGGGCTATGTCCCTCTCGGCAGCAGGCCCAGCGCTGGATTCAGGCCGGAGAGGTGCAGGTAAACCATGCGGTGGTGGACAAACCCGGCACCCCCGTGGCCGAGGATGCGGAGATTCAGGTGAAGGAAAAATCTCCCTACGTGTCGCGGGGGGGCGAAAAACTGGCCAAGGCCCTGGCGGAGTTTCCTATTGCCGTGGCCGGGCGGGTGGCGCTAGATGGCGGCATTTCCACCGGGGGCTTTACGGACTGCCTATTGCAGACGGGGGCCACCCAGGTCTACGGCATCGATGTGGGCTATGGCCAAGTGGCCTGGGAACTGCGCCAGGATAATCGGGTGATCCTCAAAGAACGCACCAACCTGCGCCACCTCAGCCCAGCGGATCTCTACGGCGACGGCGACCCTCGACCTGACCTAGGGGTGATGGACGTATCATTTATTTCCCTCACCAAGGTGCTGCCCGCCTTTTGGGCCTTGCTGGTGCCCCCCCGCGAGGTGGTGCTGCTGGTGAAACCCCAGTTCGAGGTGGGGCGCGACCGCATCGGCAAAAAGGGCGTCGTGCGCGACCCCAAGGATCACGCTGCCGCCCTTGCCGCTGTGCTAGATTGCGCCCTCCGCCTGGGCTGGCAGTATCGGGGCGTAACCTGGTCGCCCTTGGTGGGGCCAGCGGGCAATATCGAATACCTGCTGTGGCTCGATCAACCCACGACCTCAACCCCAGAGACGATTCCCAATGCCCCATCTTCCCCTGCGCCTAGCCCAGGTGATGCCCCGGACGTCTCCCCCACTGCCACCCTTCCCCCCAGCTTAAATTTGCACCAACTTGCCCTCCAAGCCCGTGCCGCCCTGGGTGAGCGTTAAAGCGAAAACTCGCCCCTGCCGACCACCGTTGAGAAATCCCCAAAGCCCGCCTAAAATCGGGAAAAAACACCCGCTAGAATGGGACTATTCACCCCCCAAGCTTGGCTGAATTTCCTCTCCCTACTGCCCGCCACCACCCTGGCGGTGCTAACCCTCGCCATTGCCTTTCTGCGGTTCTATGATGTCCAAGATTTCCCCCTCCTCGGATTCATCGCCCAACCCCGCCTATGGAGCAACCGATTCACCGTGGCGGCCCTCTTGGCTACACTGGTTAATTTCAGCGTTGTAGGGCGAAGCCCGTGCGTAGCGTGGAACCGTCGAAATCGAGAAACAAACCGCTTGGCTGAAGCAAGAGAACGCGAGGCTCGCCGAGATCGATGCCAAATACGATGCCTTGCGGCGCAAGTCCGGTATCAACTCGACCCCACCGACGACCACCGACAAGAATTAGCCCTGGCCCTGGCGCAGCTTGAGGAGTATCAACAGGTGTTGGATCAAGAATCGAATGA
>CAZWNR010000137.1:0-8640 GCA_964635665.1 uncultured bacterium
GGCATACCGCCGTGGCGACGCTCTACCAACAGCGACCGCACCTGTCGCCGCTGCATGAGATCAATGGCCTCCGCCACCGTTGCGCTACTGACAATCAGCAGAACGTCCGTTGTCATAATGTCGGCCACGGTCAGCATAGGGATATCTCCAGAAAAGCGCAATCTTAGGTAGGAAAAAGGTCTGTACAGGCTGTGGAACTCAGGTTTCCGCCCAGCGAGTGAGGCCGTTATGCTGGGGCTAGAGACTATAACCCAAATTGTAGCCATTCTTACCGATTTGGCTAAGCCCAACCCCTGCACCCACCCTCTATGGTGGCGGACAGAGCGACCTACCCTACCTATTTCTGTAGCTTTTCTTAAGATTGTGGCTCCAGTAGTTCCGGAGTCAGAACCCCTCTCCTTGGGGAGCTACCGCTGATACACAAGTCTCTATTCCGCTGGGTTCTTAGGGTTGAGCCCCCCTAGCCCCCCTTGGGAAGGGGGGAACCGGATTCAAAGTCCCCCTTCCCAAGGGAGATTCAGGGAGATCTCCCAGGCATGACGGCATGAAAACAAGATGTGTATAAGCCGTAGCCTTGGGGAGAGGGGCAGGGGTGAGGGCAGAAGGTCACCCCCCATAGACGCCGTCTCCCTGAATCGGAATCCTGATTTCAGCCAACCCTACTTCAGCCAACCCTTGAGCCGAGAGGCCACCTGGGGTCGCCGCAGTTTGCGCATGGCCTTGGTTTGAATTTGGCGCACCCGTTCCCGCGACAGGTTGAAAATTCCGCCCACTTCCTCTAGGGTATGGGTCTCGCCCGTAGCGAGGCCGTAGCGCAGGGCAATAATGTCCTTTTCGCGCTCGGTCAGCACCTCGGCAAGGACGCTGGTAATCTCCTGGCGCATCATGTTTTCGCTAATCTGAGACTCCGGCGACTGGGTGCGGCTATCCTCTAGCAGCTCCATTAATTCGGTATCTTCGCCCTTACCTACTCGGTGATTCAAGGATAGGGAACGGCGGCGCACTTGCTGCAAGCTTCTGAGCTGATCCACCGTCACATCTAGGGCATCTGCTAATTCCTGTTCGGTGGGGTTGCGCTGGAGATCGCGGCGCAGATCTCGGTGGGCTTTCTTTAGTTTATTCAGCTTTTCAACGATGTGAATCGGCAACCGAATGGTGCGGGCATCGTTGGCAATGGTGCGAGTAATTCCCTGGCGGATCCACCAGTAGGCATAGGTAGAGAATTTGTAGCCCTTGTCGGGGTCAAATTTTTCCGTGGCGCGGTTTAATCCTAGGGCACCTTCCTGAATTAAATCCAGGAAAGGAACCCCCCGATTTAGGTAACGCTTGGCGATGGAAACCACTAGGCGCAAATTCGAGCGAATCATCCGTCGCTTTGCGGCAAGCCCATCGTGGAGCTTTTGGCTAAACTCAGCATCGGTTAAGTTTAGTTTGGCCAGCATCTCTTGGCGAGTGGGCTTACGGCCTAGTTCCTTGGCTAACTTCTCACTAGCGCTGTCTACCTTAGCCAGAAAACGCACCTGGCGGGCCAACTCAATCTCCTCGCTCGGTTCTAGGAGGGGATAGCGAGCCATTTCCTTGAAAAAGGCCCCTACTGCGTCATCGCTGAGGGTTTTGCTGTAGCCAGAGATCCCCATTTCCGAGAGTTCGCTGGCCTGGGTAAACTTGGCTAATACCTCTCGATCTTCCTCCCAGGCGATATGCTCAAGGGCGACCTCTTCCTCCGCCAGGGGAGATTTTTCAGTGGTGCGAGTAAAATCGTTGGAGAACTCATCGAGGGAGTGCTCTGGCCAACCGATAGAACTGTCTGTGCTGGAGTTAAATGTAGTGGTCATAGGAGTCAATAAAACTGTATGGCTACAGGTTTGAAGCATGTATATCGGGTTGCCAAATCTGATGACGGACCCTTCCAATAACTTTCAGCCTGTGGAGAACGTTTGGAAGGAATAATTTTGTGAGTCCACAATACGCACTTTTCTGAAAATTCCTAGGCAATGTAACATTTCTTTGTAGTTTTGCGTAGTGTAGCAAGCTTTATCAATTTTGCAAGGGAATTTTCAAGAAAATCCTGCGTTGTCCCAACGTTCTCCTAGCACTGATATCTCCTTATTTATGGGCATGAAAAACTGGCCTATGCGCTGACGTTAGCGCTAGGCTTCTGGGGCTAGATGCTAGCCCAAATTCTAGGAACCCCTAGGTGACCCCAGCCTTTAAACTGGCATTACACCCAAGACAATTGCCCCTATGGTTCAGCCCCGTTTCGAGTCCGCTTCCCATTCACCCAGTTGGGTCAATGTTTTAGTTGACTACGGGGGGCAACCTGAGATCTATACCTATCGCCTACCGGAACACCTCGGGGTGGAAGCGGGCGATATTCTCACGGTGCCCTTTGGGTCTCAGCAGGTGGGGGCCATTGCCCTGTCCTTGCTGATTACACCACCGCCTCAGATCAGCCCCGACCAAATTCGGGTCGTAGAGGGTGTGGTGGAGAAACGTTTTTTTGAACCGCCCTACTGGGTACTGCTGCAACGGGTGGCCGAACGATACCAAACACCTTTGGTACAGGTGCTTAGAACGGCTTTACCACCGGGGTTGCTGGCACGCTCCCAGCGTCGGTTGCGGCTGTGTTCCGAACGCATCCCCTCCCAGGTTGACGGGTCATTATCGCCCGCCTTAATCACTCTTTTGGAGACCCTGCGTCGTTCAGCCACGGGTGATTATACATGGCAATATCTAAAACGGCACGGAATTTCCTACCGATCTATCCAACAATTTATTCAACTGGGTTGGGCTGAATCCTACTTGGCCCCACCCCAGCCACCCAAACCCCAGCAACGACAGGCAGTTACGCTGGTGACGGATAGTATGGATGCCGCTGATCTAACTCCTCGGCAGGCGGAAATTTTGGCCATCCTCAAGCGCCACGGCGGCGACCTGTGGCTCAGCGACGCCCTACAACAGTGCCAAACCACCAGCGCCACCCTGAAACGCCTCGCCCAAAAGGGCTATCTAGAAATTGCCCCCCGCGAACGGTTGCGTACCGAAACTGGCCCCGCCCTGGCTGCGGATCAACCCAAGGCCTTGACCCTTGCCCAGGCCCAGGTGCTAGCGGCCATTACCCAGTGCCAGGGCGCGGCTCAATTTTTACTGCATGGGGTCACCGGGTCGGGCAAAACCGAGGTCTACCTTCAAGCCATCGCACCTCGGTTGGCGGCGGGGCAATCTGCATTGGTGCTGGTGCCGGAAATTGGTTTGACACCCCAGCTGACGGATCGATTTCGGCGGCGGTTTGGAGCTCAAGTTTGTGTGTACCACAGTGGACTCAGCGATGGCGAACGCTACGACACCTGGCGACAATGCCTGCAACCGGGAAACCCCCTGGTGATTGTGGGTACCCGGTCGGCCATCTTTTTGCCCCTGCGCCACCTAGGGCTAATCGTCCTTGACGAAGAACACGATGGCAGCTACAAGCAGGATGTCACCCCCTGCTACCACGCCCGTACCGTGGCCCAGTGGCGCGCCGAATTGGAAAACTGCCCCCTCATCCTCGGTTCCGCCACCCCCTCCCTTGAAACCTGGGTGCAGTGCCATCCTGCCTATGTACGGGCGCACCGCGGTGCGCCCCAACCTGTAGCCCCAGATTCCGCTGTACGGGCGCACAGCGGTGCGCCCCAACCCACGCCCCAACCTATCCCCGCCACCTATCTGTCGTTGCCCCATCGCGTTCAGGCTCGGCCCATGCCCAAGGTCGAAGTCATCGACATGCGGGAGGAACTGCACCAGGGCAACCGCAGTATTTTTAGTCGGCGGCTTCAGGATGCCCTAGAGGAGATGAAAGCCCAGGGGCAGCAGGGGCTGTTATTCATCCATCGGCGGGGGCACAGTAGTTTTGTGTCTTGCCGCAGTTGTGGCCTGGTGATGATGTGTCCCCACTGCGATGTGTCCTTGTCCTACCATCAGCCCCACGCCCACAGCGCCATGACCCTACGCTGCCACTATTGCGGCCATCAGCAGGGCCATCCCCGCCATTGTCCCGAATGTGGGTCGCCCTACCTGAAGCACTTTGGCAGCGGCACCCAGCGAGTGGTGAATGCCCTGGCGGAACAGTTCCCCGACCTCAGATGCATTCGGTTTGACAGCGATACCACCCGCACCAAAGGATCCCATCGCGCCCTGCTGACCCGCTTTGCCGAGGGGGAGGCCGATGTGCTGGTGGGTACCCAAATGTTGACCAAGGGCATTGATCTACCCCAGGTCACCCTGGTGGGCATCATCGCCGCCGATGGGCTGTTGTATATGAATGACTATTGGGCTAGCGAACGGGCCATGCAGGTGTTGATCCAAGTGGCGGGGCGGGCGGGCCGAGGCGACCAACCGGGCCAAGTGCTGCTGCAAACCTACACCCCCGAACACCCCGTCATCGAAGCAGTAACCCACCATGCCTACGAGCCCTTTATTGCCGCCGAATGGGAACAGCGCCAGGTGTTGCAATATCCTCCAGCGGGTCAGTTGGTATTGCTGCGGCTGAGTAGCTTTGACCCTCAAACCGTGCAGCGGGTGGCCCAGGAGATCGCCCAACGCCTAGATGTTCTGCTGAAAGACTGGCCCCATACTCGGCTTGGCCCTGCGCCTGCCCCGATTCTGCGGGTGGCGAGTCGCTATCGGTGGCAGATTTTGCTGAAGTTTCCCCCAGAATTACCCCTGCCCCACTTGCAACCGTTGCGGGAGCTATGCCCGACCCCCGTTAGCCTCACCATTGATGTGGATCCCCTAAATTTGTCCTAGCCCCAGGGTGGGAAGGGTGCATTCCCGCAGCAATACACCCTCGATGGATGGATGACAGTGCATCACCTCAGCCATTTAGAAGCGGAACTTCACGCCGATGTTGGGGCCATGGGTAAACAAATTCAGCCCAGAATCCCCGCTACTGTAGTCTAGGTATGTGAACCCATAGGAGGCCATCAAGGACGTATTTCCTGAAAACAGCCAATCAATTCCGGCATAGGCTGAGGTAGAAAAAGTCAAATTGCCAATACCAAAACCGGACATCGTGCCCCCCACTAAGGCCGCTAGGTTATGGGATAAATTCCAGCGTGCTCGTCCACCAATCATGGGTTCAAAAATAGTCCTAGATTGACCAAATTCAAAGGAATTAGCTAGGGGGCCTGTCAGCACTAAACTATTGCTAAAACTATAGAGCCGTGCCCCAGCCATGGCATCGAAGATAAATGGCCCTAGGTCAAATTCGGTGTTGGTAGTCCTGAGGGCGGTGGGCAAATTGCCATCGCCAAAGCGATAGGCACCACCCAGATCAAGCTGCACAAAAGATGCTCCCGCCGCCGCGCTCAAGGTAGCCTGAGGGGGTAAGCCAGTCTGCTGAAGGACTGGAGGAACAGGAACGGTTGCCGTGCGTCCCGTACCTAAGTTCATGTAGGCTCCACTAAAGAAAATTCCCCAAGGCCCTTTCCATGCTTCGGCTCGACCAAAAGCCGCAAAATTCAGGTCATTGACAATGGTACTAAACGTATCACTAGGGCCAGCATTAATTGGCGCATTAATCCCTCTAACTGTAACGTCGCCATTCACCCAAAAGGGAACATAGAAGAAAGGCTCAATGCTAAATCGCCAGGGTATTTCGCTGGTTGAATCAGCCGCCTGGCTGAGTAAATCAGCCTGAACAAACGAAGCCTCTAGGGTTGGGCTAGCGGCAACCTGATCAACAACGTAAGATGAACGTCGTTGATCCGTCAAATCAACATCTTGATGGAGGAGATGAGCCTGGTTCAATGAAGCCTGAGAGTACGACTCAGCCAAAACCTCGTGATCAAGGAATAGAGATGTTTGATCGGCAGCAAAGACCTCATCTAATTCAGGTTTCTCAGCCCAGACGATCTTGGGGTCTAGGTCAAAGACATTAATCGGCAGAATGATATCCGCTAAGTTAGCCGTAGAAACTTCAGAGGCTTCAATAGCTTCATCCGCTGTTGAAACGGCCTGAGCCTTTGCAGAATTGCTAGATCCAAGAACTACGAAAGATAGCCAGAAGCTCGAACACAAAGAGTAAGCTGAGAATTTTATAAATCCAGGCCAGAGGTCGTTGTTCTTCACGGATAAATCTCCATTCTTGAATTTTAGTTGAGTATAGTTCAATCGGCATTTATGACATCTAGTGATCGTCGAGTCAATGGTTCAGGGCTCCGACTTTAGACAAACCACCCGATGGATGACGTTTTAAGGTCTGATATTAAGGCAAAAATCACAGCTTAGATGTTACAAATTGAGCACATCTCAAAAGTTGCGTTTTTGGGATAGCCGCACTGATCCTTACAGCCAACTATCGCCGTAGCTGCTGTCGTTAAGACGGTCTAGATTCGTCATAACCGAGAACACAAACACCTTTTTCAGCGATTCCGGATCCCTCTCTTGCTTGAGCCACTGTTTATACACATCTCTCAATAAAGCCCAAGAGGCTGCATTTAGCCCCCTTAACTCCCCAATGTTTGAGGGAAGTTGGCCCTCGATATCCCCCAAAATTGGAACCCCCAAAAAATTGGCACTCCCAAAATTGAACCATTCAGAGGACCATCGAGAACAAGGTCTCGATCCAGAGGACTGATGTATAAACATTAGCCTTTCTAGGCTGCGGCTTATACCCATTTCATTTCTATCCGTAGGAGCCTAGGAGAACCCCTCAATCCCCTACCCTACGGGCAGTGCCCTGCACCCCAATCCTCTTTAGAGAATTTCGGATCTGAGCCTTGGACTTCGAGTCTTTGGATCCTCGGCCACCACCAGGGAGTGAACTCCCTGGCTCATGGCAAAAGTCTGCTGAAGCAGACTGAAGACGGCTTGGGTAGAGCCTGATAGGTAAGCGGTAGCCCACAAGAGGAGAGGGGCTGGGGGTAGCTTGTTCTCGGAAGGTGGCTAGGGGAGACCGTGGGATCGGCTCAGAATCCATAGTTGACCACCTTGGTTACCCGTTCAAGGGGAAAAGCCTAGCCCCTAGTGCCGCTGCAAAGTTTGAGAAGGGGATTCGCCAAACAGTTGTTTATAGTCCTTAGAGAAGTGACCTAGGCTCCAAAAGCCCCATTGGTGGGCAACCTGAGCCACAGTTTCGGGCTTGGGGTCGGCATAAAGCAAAGCACGACGGATACCGTGGAGGCGTTGCACTTTCACAAAGGCCATTGGCCCCATGCCTAACATTTCCTGGAACCCGTATTGCAGCGACCGCTGACTGGTGCAAACCGCCTGACAAATCTGGGCCAGGGTCAGGGGTTGATCTAGATGCTCCATAATGTAGGTTTTGGCGGCAACCACTAGGGCAGCACGGCGGTAGGGGCGAGGGGCATCGGCTTGGTGGACAGGGGGTAGGGCATCAATTAAGAGCGGTACCAAGTCCTGCTCTAGGAGCTTAGCGGCCTGGGGCATCCTGTGCCCAATCTGAGGTGCCCCGGAGTAGAAGAGTTGGCGAAGATAGGTACCAAGGGGAGAGAAGCGATCCGTCGTGGGCACCACCATATTGCGCTGAAAGAAGGCGTCGTCTAAATCGTAGCGATGGGCAAGGGCCGCATAGTGCTGAAACAGCGGCTTGGCGACATCAATCTTGCACTGATCTTGGCCCTCTGGAGAGGTGATGAGATGGACAGGACGATCAATATCAAAGCCAAAAATTGCGTTGGCTACGAGGGGCCTATCGCGGGCGAAAGCAGGCAGCAACGGTGTGTTGAGTAGGACTACAAATCTGAGATGATCGGGCCGTTTGTCACTAATTACCTGAAGCGATTGGCTCGCCTGCTGCCGGGTCACACTAAGGCTAGGGCTGATCATCCAAGAGGCCAAACGCCCTCGAAAAGCACCCTGGCTAAGCTGGGTCAACTGGAAGCCACTGGAAGCGATAGCCTCGCCAAAATGATCCACATCATTGAACATAGCTTCTAGGTATCTAGGGACGGTTGCCTCAGAGCTACTTCGGATAGATCGGCGTGTGTTCATACTTCACCTTAAACCAGCGCTAATTAAGTTTTCTAACCGATACTATGCCTATTATGTCTATTCTTTAGACCAGACCACTTCGGCTGTGCTATTGCAGTTCTCGATAGCGTGACATAGACCATGACTGGGTTCTAGATTCCCCTGGTATCGAGCTGTCTAAGCTTCACACTGTATCCCCCTGATCACGGGGGTAGGGAGAATCGTCACCATGTACTTCGTCCGAGTGACATCCACTATTGATAGGATAGATAAATGATAAAACCAAACGTTAGGGTGATTAGCGTTGACATAGCCATGACGAAGGCCTTAGCGCAACCCATACAGGATAAGCCGCTTATACGTTAGACTTCACTGTAACGTATCCGATACAACATTCGGCCAATCCCTTAGGCAAAGGCAGCTTTGCTGAGCATTACTGTTTGGTCACGTAGCACAAAAAAATAGAATTCATATAGGATAGACCCTATAACGAGCTGGCAAAGCGTAACCCCTGCGGGATAATCCTTCGATATTAAGGAAATAGATGGATATTGAGTTATTGCCATTGGCCATCATATTCTGAATTATTCAACCCAAGGATTTAGCCATGTTTTTCACCCGTCACCTGCCTAAGATGCTCTTCATTATGGGATTGGCTACGGCCTCCTC
>CAZWNR010000138.1:0-1500 GCA_964635665.1 uncultured bacterium
CGACCGCACATCCGCCAGCCCCATACCGTAGGCCGACAGCACCCCGGCGTAGGGATGGATAAAGACCTCCGTCATGCCTAGGGCGTCGGCAATTAGGCAGGCGTGTTGCCCTCCGGCTCCGCCAAAGCAGCAGAGGACGTAATCGGCCAGATCGTAGCCCCGCTGCACGGAGATTTTTTTGATAGCGTTGGCCATCTTTTCCACGGCAATCGCCAAAAAGCCAGCGGCCACCTGTTCAGGGCTGCGACGGTCTCCGGTCTGGGCATGAATGTCCTTGGCTAGGGCGGTGAACTTTTGCCGCACAATGTCCGCATCTAGGGGCAAGTTCCCCTCTGGGCCGAAGACGTGGGGGAAAAATTCCGGCTGAAGCTTGCCTACCATGACGTTGCAATCCGTCACCGCCAGCGGCCCCCCGTGGCGATAGCAGGCTGGCCCCGGATAGGCCCCCGCCGACTCTGGCCCCACCCGATAGCGACTGCCATCAAAGCTCACCATCGAGCCACCCCCCGCCGCCACGGTGTGAATCGCCATCATCGGTGCCCGCAGCCGTACCCCCGCCACCTCGGTTTCTAGGGTGCGCTCATACTCGCCGCGATAGTGGGACACATCCGTCGAAGTGCCGCCCATATCAAAGCCAATAATTTGCCTGTAACCCGCCTGCCCACTAGTCTGCACCGCCCCCACAATCCCCCCCGCTGGCCCAGAGAGTATGCTGTCTTTGCCCTGAAAAAACGCCGCATCGGTCAGCCCGCCGTTGGATTGCATGAACATCAGGCGAGGGATTGGGGCTTCCGGGGTTGGGGCGCACAGCGGTGCGCCCGTACGGGATGGCTGTAGCTGGGTGGCCACCCGAACCACATAGCGCCGCAAAATGGGCGACAGGTAGGCATCCACCACCGTAGTATCCCCTCGGCTGATCAGTTTAATGAGGGGGCTAACCTGGTGGGACAGGGAGACCTGGGTAAAGCCCACTTCACGGGCAAGTTCACCCAAACGCCGCTCATGGCTGGGATAGCGGTAACCGTGCATGAGGACGATGGCGCAGGAACGAATCCCGCTGGCATAGGCCTCCTGAAGGTCTTGGCGGAGGCGATCTTCCTCAGACTGGGTGAGCGGCGTCAGGATTTCCCCTTGGGCGCTAATCCGTTCCTGCACTTCTACCACCCGTTCGTAGAGCATTTCGGGGAGCTGGATGTGGCGGGCAAAGATATCGGGCCGATTTTGGTAGCCAATCCGCAGGGCATCCCGAAAGCCTTGGGTAATCAGCAGCAGCACCCGATCCCCCTTGCGTTCTAGCAGGGCGTTGGTGGCCACGGTGGTACCCATTTTCACCGCTTCAATGACCTTGGCGGGGATGGGGTCTTCCTGGCTCAAGCCCAGCAGATCCCGGATGCCTTGGATGGGGGCATCGGTGTAGCGGTCGGGATTTTCTGACAGCAGTTTGTGGACGACCAAATTCCCATCGGGACGGCGAGCCACGATGTCGGTAAAGGTGCCGCC
>CAZWNR010000138.1:1600-8630 GCA_964635665.1 uncultured bacterium
CTGGGCTTGGCGCGATGGGTTTAATTTAGGGATTTTTCTAGATAGCTTCAAGCATCACTTTGTTAACCTAAAGTATCGTTGTCGATACCTTGCCGAAAAGCCTATGGATCTGCTGCGGTTGAGTACCTTAGAAATTCGCCAGATTTGCTATTTTTTGATGGTCGTGCAGTGCGACAACAGCTTTAGTCGGGCGGCGGAGCAGCTCCACATTGAGCGGGCACCCCTCAGCCAGCGGATTCGTGCCCTGGAAAAGCGCCTGCAAGTTGACCTGTTTGATCGACGGCAGCGACCTGTGCGCCTTACCTCGGCGGGGCAGGTGTTTTTGGCCAAGGCTCAGCAGTCCCTCACCCAGCTTGAACAGGCCATTGCCCAAGCCCAGCAGGCGGCGAAGGGTGAAATCGGCCATCTCACCATTGGGCTGTCGAGTTCCGCTGCCAATGGCCTGTTTTCAGAGCTGTTGCAGCAATTTTGCCAGCGCTATCCCCAGGTCACCCTGAGTTTGCAAGAACTGACCGTCGCAGAGCAGTTGCAGGCCCTAGAGTCTGGGCAGATTGACCTGGGCCTTGAATCCATCCCTGCCTCACAACTGGCGAATCGGGGGCTAGATTGGCGCGTGGTGGATAACGAATCGCTGGTGGTGGTGCTGCCCGAGGGCCATCCCCTCACCGAGGCAGACCCCGTTGCCCTAACTGCGCTGGCCAACGAATCCCTGATCTTGCCCAATCTCCAAGCGTTCCCGTTCTACCATGCCTTTCTCGAACGCTGTACCCAGGCCGGATTTCAGCCCCGTTTGGTGGAAAGTACGACGGCCACCTGGATGCTAACAATTTTGAGCTTGGTGGCGGCGGGTGTGGGGCTGGCCATTTTGCCCAGCAATGTGCTGAACCTCCAGCGCAAAGGGGTGGTCTATCGAGCCATTGCGGGGCTTGATCTGGTGCGGCCCATGGTTGCCGTGTGGCGACGGGATCACCATTCCCCCGTGCTTCAGCGGCTGTTGGTGATGTTGCCAGAAACCACAGGTAGCGAAAGCCTTGCCTAGACCAGGGGAGTGATACCAAATCCTGCTTGGCGACACCCGATTCTTCGGTGGTGCATTGCGGCTAATCACAGCGTTCAGGGCATGACCGGATAGGAGAAATCTAGCCGCAAATGCACCCTACGGTTCTTTTTTCAAGGGTCGGCTAGCTTGAAATGGGCAGCTAGCCGGTGACGTGGCCTCAAAATTGGGCCATGAGATATTCCCGCCGTAGTCGGGCAATGGCATCGATGGAAATGCCCTTGGGGCAAACGGCCTGACATTCGCCGTGGTTCGAGCAATCGCCAAAGCCCTCCGTTGCCATTTGATCGGTCATGGCGAGGACGCGGGCCTTGCGTTCGGGGTGGCCCTGGGGCAGCAGCGACAGGTGCGCCACCTTAGCCGCCGTAAACAAAGAGGCCGAGGCATTGGGGCAGGCCGCCACACAGGCCCCACAGCCAATGCAGGCCGCGTAGGCAAAGGCTTGGTCGGCGTTGGCCTTGGGGACGGGTAGGGCATTGGCCTCCGGGGCCGATCCGGTCTTTACCGAGATGTAGCCGCCTGCCACCATGATGCGGTCGAGGGCGGTGCGGTCTACCACCAGGTCTTTCACGACGGGAAACGCCTTGGCACGCCAGGGTGCAACGGTAATGGTGTCACCGTCTTGGAAGTGACGCAGGTAGAGTTGGCAGGTGGCGGTTTCGGTCTTCCCACCGTGGGCCTTGCCGTTGATCATCATGCCGCAGGAGCCACAGATGCCCTCGCGACAGTCGTGGTCAAACTCGATGGGGGCTTCCCCTCGGTGGATGAGTTGCTCGTTCAAGACATCCAGCAACTCCAAAAAGGACATATCAGGATGGGCCTCGGCCAGGGTGTAGGTTTGAAACTGCCCCGGTTCCTGGGCACTGGCCTGTCGCCAAACCTTGAGGTGAAGTTGCATCGCACCGACCAAACAACAGTAACAGGGATAAGATGGCCTCCATGGGACTATGACCGACCTGGGGCCGCCAGAGGGCCATAACCGACGGTTTCCCCCGGTTAGCCACCTCTTTAGGGTATACCTGATCCTCCGGTAAGGGGGAGGCCCGCCATTCTGGATAAATTGTGAACAACCCAGATTTGCCATTGACTGAACCACTACGGTTAAACCGTTTTTTTCGCCTGGCGGCGGCGAATGTTTTGTCGAATTTGATGGTGCCTCTGGCGGGCTTGGTGGATACGGCCTTTTTGGGCCACCTCGACGACATCCGCCACCTGGGCGGAGTGGCCTTGG
The DNA here is from genome assembly GCA_964635665.1 of uncultured bacterium. GTDB lineage: Bacteria > Cyanobacteriota > Cyanobacteriia > Phormidesmidales > Phormidesmidaceae > Nodosilinea. The sequence continues at coordinate 3,889 of CAZWNR010000138.1, forward strand.
CAATGGTGATTTTTAACGTGCTGTACTGGAGCTTTGGCTTTTTGCGCATGGGCACCACGGGCACCACCGCCCAGGCCCGTGGGCGCGGCGACGACACCGATCTCTGGCTAATTCTGCTGCGCAACGGCAGTGTGGCCCTGGCGGGGGGGCTGCTGATTGTGCTGTTCCAGGTGCCCATTCGCGACCTCGGCTTTGCCCTGCTCCAGGCGGAGGCAGAGGTGAAGGCGGCGGGCTATGCCTTCTACAATGCCCGCATTTGGGATGCCCCGGCAGTACTGCTCAACCTGGTGGTGATGGGCTGGTTTTTGGGCCGAGAACAGGGGCGGCGGGTGCTGCTGCTCTCGTTGGTGGGCAACGGCAGCAATGTGGTGTTCAACAGTATATTTATCGGCTACTTGGGCTGGGCCAGCGCGGGGGCTGGGCTGGGGACGGCCCTCAGCCAGTACGTCACCCTAGGGCTGGGCTTGGTCTTTGTGGCGCGGGAAGGTGGGGTGGCGCGGCTGCGGCAGGTGGCCCCCCAGGTCTGGAATCGGCAGGCCATCCGGGACATCTTTTCGCTGAACCGAGACATCCTGATTCGCACCTTTTCTTTGGTGATGAGCTTTGCCCTGTTTACCAACGTCAGCGCTGCCCTGGGCACCCAAACCCTGGCCGCTAATACCCTACTGCTCCAGGTGGTGATGCTTTCCGCCTACTTTATCGACGGCATTGCCTTTGCCACCGAAAGCTTTGCCGGACGCTACTATGGCAGCGGCAATGGATCCGAACTGCGACGGTTGCTTTGGGTGGGTGGCAGCACTAGCCTGGGCCTGGGCCTGAGCTTTGCCCTCGCCTTTAACCTGTTTCCCCAGACGCTTTTTGGCCTGTTGACCAGCCACAGCGAGGTGATCGCCACGGTGAAAACCTACGTGGGCTGGCTGCTGCCAATTTTGGCCATGGGCGGCATTGCCTACATGCTAGACGGCTACTTTCTGGGGCTAACGGCGGGCAAAGTCCTCCGCAATGCCACCCTGCTGGCAACGGGGGTTGGCTTCTTTCCCTTGGCCCTAAGTGCCCAACGGCTGGGCAGCCCCCACGGGCTTTGGTTGGCCCTGGCTGGCCTAATGGCAGGCCGCGCCCTCACCCTACTCTGGGCCGTACCCGCCTCCCTGAAAACCCTGCGGTAGCCATGACCTCTTATTACTCCAGATCCGAATTCCATCCCCCCGAGTGTCAAACGGCAGAACCGTAGGTGATTGTAGGAAAACACCGAGGCCACCTCTCCATCGAGAGTCAAACCAACCAAGGCACTACCGTCACCGTCCTGCTTGCCTCCACGGGGGATACCTCATGAGGAAGCGTTACGGCATTAGCCCTAGCTTCAAAATTGGCAAATTGTAGCGGGGGTGAGGGGGCAAACGGGGTTAGCATCCGCCGCCACTGGGTTGTCTCGCAGTGTTACCTCAAAGAGGCGGGTGAGGGTGTTCAGGGATTGGATATCTGTAATTTGGTTTTCGTCTAGGTATAGAACTTCCAAATTCACCAGGGTGGCCAAGGGGCTGACATCGCGCAACTCATTATTCACCAGCGAGAGCCGATAGAGGTCGGTTAAGTCCGACAGGGGATTCAGATCCTGAATTTGATTGAAGGCTAAGGACAACTCGTTTAAAGTTTGCAAAGATGTGAGGGGGCTGATGTCCGCAATTTGGTTGTCAAAAAGGCTGAGATTTCGCAAATTGGGTAGAGATGCGAGGGCCTGAATATCGCGAATTTGGTTGCTGGCTAGGTCTAAGTTATTTAGGGTAGAAAGCGTTGCTAGGGGAGATAGATCTGTAATTTGATTCGCACTCAGATCCAGCTCTGTTAATTCAGAGAACTGGGCAAGGGGAGCTAAGTTTGTGATGCCATTACCTCGCAAGGTAAGACTGTATAGCTGCGACGATGGCGGTAACTGAGAAAGATCAGAGAGGTTGGTAAAACTAAGGTCGAGGTCAGAGAGTCGGTCGAGATTTTCGAGGGGGCTAAAATCGGTAATTGGGTTGCCCGCCAAATTTAGGGTAATGAGGTAGGAGAGGGTTGAAATTGGCTGAATATCGGTAATGCTATTTTGGGAAAGATCGAGCACATCGAGGCTTTCCATCCCTGCTAGGGGGGTGATATCGTCTATGGCATTGCCCTGTAGAGATAGCTCTGACAGGTAGGGAATATTTTGCAGCGGGCTGAGATCCGTGATCGCATTACTACCCTGAAAGGTTCGTATTTCTGTACCTTGGCGATATCCAAGATCGATCACATTACTGAGGGACAAGGTATGCAGCTCTGGCAAAGAAGCTAGGGGAGAAATATCTTGAATGGCGTTGGCATCTAGCCTCAGAAATCGCAAGTTGGGTTGGGTCTTGAGGGGGGTCAGATCTTCAAGGGCATTGGCCTGAAGACTCAAGTTGATCAGCTGGGTCATCCCAGATAAATCGGGGATGGTTGAAATGGCGTTGTCACTCGCCCCAACGGACGACAAACTGGCAATCTGCGTGAGGGGAGTGAGGTCTGTAATCTGGTTGCTGTCTAGCAACGCATAGGTGAGGGGCAAATTCTGCAAAGGCGACAGATCTTGGATCTGATTCTCGCGCAAAGAGAGTTCTGCCAAGGTGGGCAACCCAGCCAGCGGCGTCAGATCCTGAATTTGATTGCCCTCGGCATGAAGCGTGTAGAGGCGGGTTAGGCCGCTGAGTGGGGTCAAATCGGTGATGGCATTGTAATCCAGGCCAAGCCCGGCAAGCTGGGTCAGTCCGGCCAGGGGTTGCAGGTCTTGAATCTGGTTTTCACTCAAAAACAGACTATCCAACCCGGTCAAATTCGCCAAAGGAGTGAGGTCTTGGATTTGGTTATTGCTCAGGGTCAGCGCCTTCAGATGGGTCATGCTTTGCAGCGGCGACAGATCTGAAATGGCGTTGTCGCCCACCACAAGGGTGACTAACTGTTGCAAATTGGTGAGGGGAGTAAGATCGTCAATGCGGTTGCCCATCAGGGTCAGCATTTCCAGATGGGTGAGGGTTGCAATGGGCCGGAGATCTCGCACATCGGCATAGCTCACCTCCAGGGATGTGCTCGACAGCAGATCGGCGTAGGCGTCCTGGCAGGTTTCGGCCTGAATCCATCCCATCACCGCTTGTACCGTATGGCGCGCCTCCGGGCTGATCTCCGATTGATGCTCACACCACTCCAAAAAAGTGGCGTAATTCTCTTCCGCATGGGCTGGGGTGGTTGGCATCCCAAAGGCCATCATGCTCCCTAGGGTCAGGCCCAAAACGGCAGGTTTCATCATGGGCAGTCGCAATCCTTAAGCGAAAGGGGGCTATTTCGTTATTAACGCCCGCTGGTTGCCCTGCACCGCAAATTCACTACAAAGCTTAGTAATCCCAAAAACAAAACGTCTGCCATGGGTAAACGGCCCATGACAGACTGAAAATAACGAATCCGGGTTCTGGCTAGTTTTGTCAGTTCACCCAATCAGAACATCGTTCAAATGGCTAGGAACTCATACGGCTAGCGATACGAGACATTGGCTCTAGCGAGCCCTTCGGTTAGGCGGATAGCCGAAGGGCTCGCCCAGGGGGCAAAACATCCTAGTGCAGGCCGGGTTCGATTTGGTCGAGGGGGATGAAGCATTCGCTGGGCAGGAGCACAGGGCGTTCACCAAAGATCAGCTTGCCGCGATGGGTTTTGGTGCTGATGGCAATACCCACGGGCCGCTGGAGATCGTCGGGATGCACCTCGTAGTAGGTGCGGTAGATCTGGCGGGCGGATTTGAGCAGAGCGGGATTAAACACCGTGGATAAGAGGGCGGCATCCGGCAACGATGGCGCTGTCTCGCTGGTAACGGAGGGGGGGTTCTGTAGACCGTACACGACTCACCTGTGACTCTTTGACAAGACTGTAACCGATATCCCCAGGGCTGGTTAATCGTTGCCTAATGTTAAACGAGAACTTAGGATTTGAACGTATCAATTGCAGCCAGTAGTGCCTCGCCCATGCCCTTGCAGCCCACGGCGGTCATGCCCTCAGACATAATGTCTCCGGTACGGTAGCCTTGGTCGAGCACCGTGTTGACGGCTTTCTCGATGCGGTCGGCGGCGGCGGGTTGATTTAGGCCGTAGCGCAGCATCATGGCGGCACTGAGCACCTGGGCCAGGGGATTGGCCTTGTCCTGTCCGGCAATGTCTGGGGCAGACCCGTGGACGGGTTCGTAGACCCCAGGCCCATCGGCCCCCAGGCTAGCGGAGGGCAACATCCCGATACTTCCGGTCAGCATCGCGGCGGCGTCAGACAGAATATCGCCGAATAGGTTCCCGGTGACGATGGTATCGAACTGCTTCGGCCAGCGGATCAACTGCATCGCCGCATTGTCCACATACAGGTGGCTGAGGGTGACATCGGGGTAATCCGCCGCCATGGCCGTAATCCGATCCCGCCACAGTTGCGACACTTCCAGCACGTTGGCCTTATCCACCGAGCAAAGCTGTCCCCCCCGTTTTTGGGCGGTTTCAAAGGCGACCTTGCCAATCCGGTCAATTTCGGAATCCGTGTAGGCCATGGTGTTGACCCCTCGCTTTTCCCCGGTTTCGGTTTCAAACAGGCCCTTGGGGGTGCCAAAGTAAATGCCGCCCGTCAGTTCGCGCACCACCATAATATCGACCCCTTCCACCACCTCGCGCTTGAGGGAAGAGGCATCCACCAACTGGGGCAAAATCGTGGCCGGACGCAGG
>CAZWNR010000139.1:0-8616 GCA_964635665.1 uncultured bacterium
CAGCCCCTTTTGGTCGGGGCAAGACACCAACAAAATCGCCGTCGGAGAACCCATAATCGCTAGGTTGCTAGTCGCAAGGTTGAATGACCAGAGAACCATGGCATCTTAGCACCTGATTCCCAACCCTAACCCCCAACGCCTAGGGGCCAAAATTCGTTGGATCGGTAAAGAGAACAGTCGGCCGAACGGATGAACCGTCAGGCTTTCTTAGGATAGGTTAGCGCAACAAAACCCACACCGATCCAGGCTTCGATGCGTTATGGCAGAGCCTGACACATCGTATTTAAGACGCTGCCAACCGACTTAGCTGCTTTTAGCGAGGCGCTGGTAGGCAGTGGCAAGGGCGGCGGTATCGCCCACGTTGCCAGGAAACAGCACCACGGGCAAATTCGGGAACTGGGGATGGTTTTCTGGAGTTCGCACCACAGAAACCCCCGGCAGAATTTGCCCCAGCAGGCGAGCGCTGGTGAGGGACAGCCCGGTGCTGAGGGTGTCGTTGGAGGTGATGCCGCCCTTGCTAATCAAAAAGCCGATGTCGGGGGGCAACTGCCGAATCACGTCCATCAGCAGACGGGAAACCTCTAGGCCAAAGTCTAGGCGGGCCTGCACGGTATCAAAGCTCAGTTCTTGGCGACTGGTATAGACCACGGGCACCTTGCCATCGCGGTGGATGCTGTTGACCTGTTTAGTAATGTTGAACAGGAGCAGATCACGGGCCTCTTCGCCACCGTCGCGCAGGGCTTCAACGTTCACCTCTAGGCCGACGACGCCAGGGGCTTGCAGCAGGTGGTTGAGCTGTTCGGTGGTTTTTTTAACGTGGGATCCGACGATGATCGCCCCCGGTTTGCCCTCACGCACGTAGGAGTTCATGTGGTCGGCGTCGATGGGCTGGGGGGGGAGGGCCGCTAGGGCGGTGAGGATGCTGGCGGCGCTGCGGAACAGAAACCGTTTGCCCTGGGCGGCGGCGGCAAGGAGATCCTGGGCAAAGCGATCTAGGTCGGTCTGTACTTCGCCATCCACCACGCCGCAGACGTTGCCCTTGAGGGCCATCAGCCGATCTAGGCAGCCGCCGCGAATATCGCTGAGGGTGAAGCGCTCCACATCCTGGGCCACAATGCCGCCATCGGTTTTTTCGGCCACGTAGTCGGGCAGGTAGCTGGTGCTGTAGCCAAAGACGGAATCCTTGGCAAACTCGGTTTCGTGGACGGGCACGGGTTCGCCATTCACCATTAAATAGTGGCGACTGTCGCGGGTGATGCGGCCCCCTTCAAAAAAGGCAGGTACCAAAAAGTGGGCATCGAAGGGGCCAAGCTCGGCGGCCATCACATCGGTTTCGATGGGGTAGTGGCCGCGCAGGGTGGAATCGGATCGACTGACCACCAAAAAGTCTTGCACCCCCTCTAGGGCAATGGCCTGCTTTAGGTTTTGGCACACCTCGCGGGTCACCTGTTCGGCGGCGGCGGGGCTGAGGGCACGGGTGTTCGTCAACACAAAGACAATGGGCGACGCATCCCGCAACCCCTGGCGCAGGGTATCCACATCCCACCGCAGCAGCAGCAGACAGCTATGCACCGTTTGGGATCCGGTGGGGTCGTCGTCGAGAACAATAACCTTGGGCTGAGCCATCACCGCTGGCCTCGATAAATCGGCAAAAGTGCATCAATATCACTATCCCGCATTGGGGTATCCACCGCCAAGCCCGACAAGCCTGCATCAATTCAGGAAATTCCGCCTTGCCATTGTCATCTCCTTGACCCTAATGCGACAATCCCAGAAACCAATCCTACTCATCCCACTTCAATCCCCGGAGCTTCCATGGGTCAACCCGTTGCCGCCCCTGCGCCCAGCCCCAGCGTTGCCCTGCGGGGAACCCTGATTGACTGCGTAGCCGACCCCTTCTTTGTGCCTGAAGCCGAGGCCGTACGCTACTTCCACGATGGATTGCTGGTGATTGAAAACGGCCACATTGCCGCCCTCGGCCCCTTTGCAGACCTACATTCCACCTATGCCCACCTGCCCCTAGTAGACTATTCCGGCCACCTGATCACCCCCGGCTTTATCGATACCCACATCCACTATCCCCAAACCGGAATGATCGCCGCCTACGGGGAGCAATTGTTGGAATGGCTGAACCAATACACCTTTCCCACCGAACGCCAGTTCCAAGACCCGGCCCACGCCCGCCAGGTGGCCGACCTATTTTTAGATGAACTGCTGAAAAACGGCACCACCACAGCCCTAGTATTTGCGGCGGTGTTTCCCGAATCCGTAGACGCCTTTTTTGAAGCGGCCCTAGCCCGTAATCTACGGATGATTAGCGGCAAGGTACTGATGGACTGCAACGCGCCAGACTATCTGCGAGATACCGCTGAAACGGGCTACGACCAATCGAAAGCGCTGATTGAAAAGTGGCACGGCCAAGGGCGATTATCCTATGCCGTTACTCCCCGCTTTGCCGCCACCTCTACCGAAGCCCAACTGAAGGCCGCCGCAAAACTGTTAGACGAATTTCCCGATGTATATTTGCACACCCACCTCTCAGAAAACGTTAACGAAGTCGCCTGGATTCGGGAATTGTTCCCCCAATACAACGGCTATTTAGATGTGTATGACCAAACGGGTCTGGTGCGAGAGCGTTCCGTTTTTGCCCACGGTGTTCAGCTTACCGATGAAGAATTTCGTCGCCTATCGGAAGCTAAGGCTGCCATTTCCTTTTGCCCCACCTCCAACCTGTTTTTGGGCAGTGGCTTGTTCCGCATCGAGCAGGCAAAATCTACCGAATATCCCGTCAAAGTTGGCCTAGGAACCGATGTGGGCGCAGGCACCAGTTTTTCTATGCTGCAAACCGCTAACGAAGCCTACAAAGTCGCCCAACTACGCGGCCAAAAACTCTCGGCTATCAAAGCCCTATTTCTCGCTACCCTCGGCGGGGCCCAAGCCCTTTGTTTAGACGACAAGATCGGCAGTTTCAACCCCGGCAACGAGGCCGATTTCGTTGTCCTGAATCCCAAAGCCACGCCCCTGCTGGCCCTCCGCAACCAAGCCCCTATTACCGAAGATCTGGCTACCATCACCGATCACCTTTTCTCGCTGCTCATCATGGGCGACGACCGAGCCGTTGCAGATACCTACATCCTCGGCCAACGGGTTAATTGATGGATAGACCCCTTAATTACTACACTTAACCCTCAAATCTGCTGAATAACCTGCCAAAACACGGTGTTATCCAGCGAGAATGATGATTAATTCCTTAAGATCCGAGTCTTATCCCGTAGATCTGGTGGATGATACCCGGCACAACGATGGTTACCTGCCAGATTTGACGCTTCATACATATAGCGAATTTCACTTGAATGAGGTGCACCGTGAAGATCCCCCCATCCCCCCTTAATAAGGGGGATACAAGATGAATCGACTACAGATAGAACCTGGGGGGATCTGAAGCCCCAAAAGCTGTACCTCACTGAGCCGAGAACCGCTATAGTTATATCAACGAGCACCCTGAACGGATGCAGCACAGGATAAACTGTAGCATCTACTTATTGAGCGGTGAAGCTGTTTTGATCAAGAGAGATTATAAGCATGGTTAATCTCACGCTGTTTGTTGATAAGCAATTCACAAGCCCTTACGCCATGTCAGTCTTTGTGACACTTCTTGAAAAGCGCATTCCGTTCGATATTGAAAAGATTGATCTTGGTGCTAGCCAAAACCTAACTCCGCCTTACTGCGATAATTCACTGACGGCAAGGGTTCCCACTCTCAGTCATGGTGGTTTTTTCCTTTCCGAATCAACGGCAATCATTGAATATCTTGAAGAGACATTTCCCAAGCCTGAATATCGATCTGTATTTCCCCAAAGTAGAGTTGATCGTGCTAGAGCGAGACAGGTTCAGGCGTGGCTTCGTAGCGATTTAATGCCTATCCGAGAGGAACGACCGACCGAGGTGATTTTCTTTAAGCCAACGTCTACTCCTTTTTCTGATGCTGGCCATAGAGCGGTAGCAAAGCTAATCCGTGTGGCTGATAGCCTGCTGAATAGCAATAAACCAAACCTGTTTGAGGACTGGTGCATTGCAGATACCGACTTAGCATTGATGCTAAATCGGCTTGTGCTTAATGGTGATGCACTTCCCAAGAAGCTCGTAGACTATGCCAATTTTCAGTGGCAACGTCCCTCTATCCAACAGTGGGTGCAACAGGAGCGAAAATAAATCAGGTAGCAGGCTAACAATTCCGTTACACGCCGCCCCTATTAGTTTCTTTTCGCATTTGAGAGATTACGAGCGGTGGGTAAACCGGGTCGTTAGCTTTCGTAAACTCATTAAATAGAAGATCGTAGTGAACTATACTAAAGCTATCATTGAGGAGAATTCATGAAAGCAGTCGTATGTACAGAGTATGGATCTCCTGATGTTATGCAGCTTAAGGAGGTAGAAAAACCTACTCCCAAAGCAAACGAAGTACTGATTAAAATATATGCGACAACCGTAACTTCAGCGGATTTACGCATTCGCAGGGCTGATCCATTTCCTGTGAGATTTTTCTACGGTTTAATGAGACCTAAAAACAACACAATATTAGGGTCTGAGTTAGCCGGAGAAATTGAAGCGGTTGGCAACCATGTAAAACAATTCAAAGCAGGTGACCTAGTATTTGCAGGGGCAGGAATTCGACTTGGTGCCAATGCTGAATACATTTGTCTGCCGGAAGAAGGAGCGGTTGCAATAAAGCCTACCAATATGACCTATGAGGAAGCTGCGGCTATTCCTTTTGGGGCAACAACCTCACTATTTTTCCTGAAAGACAAGGGAAAGATTCAGAGCGGACAGGAGGTTTTGATCTATGGGGCTTCTGGAGCCCTGGGTGTAGCTGCCGTACAGCTTGCTAAGTTCTTTGGGGCACAGGTAACTGGAGTATGTAGTACAGCGAAGGTGGAATTGGTGAAGTCTCTTGGAGCTGACAACGTTATTGACTACACAAAAGAGGACTTTACTCAAAGCGGTAAGACCTACGATATTATTTTTGACACCAGTGGAAAAAGTCCATTCTCAGGTTGCCTAAGCTCCCTGAAAACTAATGGACTCTATCTCAGGGCAGTTCACATCAATCTATCTCCGATACTCCGAGGACTGTGGACTTCAATAACAAGCAGCAAGAAAGTAATCGGTGGAGTAGCCATCGAGCGCAAAGAAGATCTGATTTTCCTTAAAGAGTTAATTGAGAAAGAGAAGATGAAGGCGGTCATAGACAGGTTTTATCCATTGGAACAGACTGCCGAGGCTCACAGGTATGTCGAACAAGGACACAAGAAAGGAAATGTGGTCATCACTGTAGAGCACGGCAATAAAACCTAACGACCATGATGCGCCGGAACCTTATGATATGGTGGGTTGAGTTGCAAAAGTTGGTTGCGTCCGGTGAGTGAAAGCGTTAGCTGGCAAACTAAGCCTCAAGGGGAGCGTTGTTCCCTCAAGGTTATGAAGTAGTGGGGAATGGTGGACGAGCCGTTTTACCCATCCACCGACCTACTGATTGTTCTAATTCCAAATCGGCTGAATATTCAACTCTGTTTGCCATTGAATCAGAGGTTTTTCCCACCCCTCTTCCCATTTCTGGGCAAAGAGGGCCTTGGCAGCTTTACCCATTTGGAATCCCTGGGCAATTGCCTCCAGCAATGGGGGTAATGTTTCTGGCTCCTTCAAGGTGCTGGATATCAAGCTAATCGCAACCAACATCGTTGCTAGCGGGTAAGGAAACTGGGATAGATGAAATGCCTGCAAGCCGATTTCACCAACCACAGAGGTGTCAAATCCGGTGATAATATGCCAGAGATCGTGGGTCTGGCTCAGCCGAAGCTCAACGTACTCCGCATCTGTTTTTGCCGTCATTCCAGCGTGGAGATTGGGATCAAAACCCTTTTCCTTCATCGCTGCTGCGTAGATATATCCTAGGGAATCCGTGGGATAGGTGAGTAGGGTTTCTAGGTCGTGGGTGGGTGGAATGTAGCGATCTCGGATCAAGGCGGCACAGGCCGGATCTTGATTGAGATGGTGAGCCATTAAATCGTAGGCAGGAGTTTCTAACAATCCATAGGTTAGTTCACCCACGGTTTGTAGGCTATTATCTCCAAATAGCATCGATACGGATGATTTAATGATCAGCAGCCTTGATAGGAATGCCTTAAACCCTTTCAGAATTGGATTCTGACTTTGCTGCTGAACAGGAGAGGTCGCAGCCATTTTGGACGTAGCTGAATTAAGCAGTTGCATAGAAAATCACTTCCAAAGAACAGCAAGATTGACAACTTGAGCACCCTCAAAGGCCCTGACAGGCTCCTACCAGAGCAAGTCGTTGAGCAGCCCATAAACGCCGACAAAATCAATCCGGGCAATGGCGTTGAGATAGCGAACCTGGGCACGAATCCGTTCTACCCCCGAGGCAAACGGCAACTTGAACAGGGTAGTCGCCAACCTGAACCAGGGAAAACATTGGTAGCGCACAAAACGAAACCCAAGGTAGCCGTATTGCAGAAGCAAGCAAGAGCGCACCCTGCCAAAGGCCCAGCCAGGGTTGGCAGTAGTCAGCGGATTTTGGGTCATCACAATATCCCTCTGGAGCAAATCAGGCTAGAATGCGAGCAAAGCTCATATTCACAAGATACGAGCATCCCTCATGTTTTGTCAAGCAAAATGTGAGCAACTCTCATTTATCCATCGGAGCCAGGGAGAATGCCCATGTCTAAAAGCCCACCCCCCCCAGGGGGAATGCGCCGCCAACCGCGACAAGCCCGCAGCCAGGAGCGAGTCACTCGAATTCTGGATGTGGCGGAAGAGCTGTTTGCCAGCCAGGGCTACGCGGCCACCACGACCAATGCGATTGCCACTCAAGCCCAAGTTCCAATTGGGTCGCTTTACCAGTTTTTCCCAGACAAGACCGCAATTCTACAAGCTTTAGCTCTGCGCTATGGGGAGATGCTGAATCAAGAGTTAATCATTATCGATGAGGCGGCATCCACCACACTTGCGCTGGCGGATTACGTGAACCAGTTGATTGACACCACCGATCGCTTCTTTACTGACAACCCCAGCTACTATGCCATTTTCATGGAAGTTCAAGGAACAATACGCGAATTGACAGAAATCGATCAGGCAACCGATGCCCAGTTGATTCAGGATTTAGCGAGTTCCTTAGCGAGACGTGATGCACAATTGGCCCCTGCGGATTGTGAGGCAATCGCCTTTGTGCTAGTCAAAACAATCGGTACGTTACTGTGGCTTGCCCTTGGTCAAGAAGAACCGTTTCGGCAACGTCTCGTGGCAGAAACAAAACGCCTGGCGTTACAGTACCTAAAAAGCTATTTTCCGGCAGAGTTAATCTCAGCTAACAACCCGGCTGAAGCGGACTAATAAAGATGGTCGCCGTTGTATCGCCGTAGCCAACCTGGTTAAGACATGGCCCCTTTAAAAGTTAGAACCTTCCAGCGTTTGAACATTGTCTGAATGTCTTAGCCCAAGTGACGATAGCTATCGTTGAGGGGGCTTGCGGTCGCTCAGGCAAACCGTGAGCTAGCTGAACTTCAAGTCCATCAAGGGCTGGGAGTTCATTGGTTCCTCTTGGATTGAATCTCTAGAGTGGTTGTCCCCCATTCAAACGCTCTTTCCAGAAGAACAGAGATCGCTGCCAACCCGCTACGGGAAAACAACTTTCTGGACAGAGATTCTCCTCGGCGGCTTGGGCGATATGCAGATAGGTTCTACGCTGATCATCACGGGAAAACCGAGATTGAATTGCGTCTGCAACTTGTTCGCGGCTTCCGCCTCGACGTAGTGTTTCACAGGTGCGGTTGCCAAACTCATACACCACTTCATCAGGGAGATTGGATAGAACGGTCAGGTAAATCTCTGCCTCGGAAAATCCAAATTCAGAGCGTTCATTAATATGCTGAGTGACCGCTTGATGAAAGGTTGTTATGGCAGACAAGTCCGGACGGGACTGAGCACATGCTGTCAAGCTTCCTGATAGCAGGATAACCGTAGCTATAGAACCTTTAAATTGGAAGATTCTTGAGGCAAAGGGGCAATTTCGTTTCACCATAGCGTCCTGCCAAGAAGTTCAACAAGTTTTACTTAAAAATATTCCATTGTCATTCACTGGGTCAGGGGTCTAGAAGCCCATCGGAAAAATTCCGGCTTCTAGGCGCTGGGCTGCTTCCAGCTTTTGCTGGAGCTGGTCGCGTCTGGCGGGGCTGTGGAGGATGGGGCCATAGCCACCATTCCCACCCCTGACCAATGGGTTAGAAAGCTCCTGCGCCCTGAGCCGATTAGGTTGCCTAGGCCTAATTCAGCAGCATGACATCACGCCCTTGGTCAAGCCGTCGTTTGGGTGGAGGAGTCGATGCACTTACAGGTAAGTCTGTACTACATCTAAGGAAATCTTAAGCTACAAGGCTTCCAGGGTGTCGGGTGTTTATACTGAAACTTTCCGCCTAAGATCCCATATTCGGCGTTTAGGCTGAAATTTTTCCACCTAAGATCCCCACAGGGATATTTAGGCTGACAGGTTTCCACCTAAGATCCCGTATTGGGGTATTAGGCGGAAAATTTCCCTCTAATAAA
>CAZWNR010000140.1:0-8547 GCA_964635665.1 uncultured bacterium
CTGGTTGCCTTCAAAACTGTCCTTGAGCATGCCCCCTCCACCCTAGGGAAGTTTTATCGAATTCCTGCTACAAAGATCCGCAGTTATATGCTATGGGCAGGGCTTGACGCTATAATGCAACTAAACAAGACCAAATGTGCTTAGACGGATAGCACATGGCAAGTGTTTAAGTGGCTATCAGTCCTTGGCCCTGGGTGCTTCAGTCAAGGGTTCCTGCGCAGTTGTGCCGGTTTTTCCAAACCCTGTTCTGGCATCGCCAGGAGTGCCCGAAGTTGTCCGGTGGCCCCGAGTGATCCCTGTGTGCCTTTAGCTGTCATCGCCGGAGCTCTGCTGCGGCGGGTTTGACGATAGAACTCTTGCAATCTCGTTTTCCCCGATCTGGATGGAGTTTTCCTGTAGGCTCTGTGGGTCTAGCGGCTTCATTTCCAGTGAAAGTTTTAAATTTTATCCGCCCTAGTGAGCGTTGTATGAGGAATTTGAATGCCGAAGCAGATTGTTATTGCTGAGCAGCATCGGATCGCTGCGGTTTTTTCGGAAGATCAGATTCAGGAATTAATTGTGGCTACCGGTAGCCACCAGGTCAGCGACATTTATTTGGGAACCGTTGAAAACGTTTTACCCGGCATTGATGCCGCCTTTGTAAACATTGGGGACAGTGAACGTAACGGGTTCATGCATGTCACCGACCTTGGGCCGTTGCGCCTAAAGCGGATGGCGGGTTCTATCACCGAGCTAGTCGCCCCCCAGCAAAAGGTGCTGGTTCAAATTATGAAGGAGCCGACGGGCAACAAGGGGCCACGCCTGACGGGGAATATCACCCTGCCTGGTCGCTACCTGGTGCTGATGCCCTACGGCAAAGGCGTTAACCTATCCCGCCGCATTCGCAACGAAAACGAACGCAACCGCCTGCGGGCCTTGGCCATTCTCATTAAGCCCGCTGGCATGGGGCTATTGGTGCGAACCGAGGCCGAGGGCATTAGCGAAAACGCCATCATCGAAGACCTAGAAACCCTGCAAAAGCAGTGGGAAAGCATTCAGCAGCAGGCACTCTCTACCCGTCCTCCGGCCCTGCTCAACCGCGATGACGACTTTATTCAGCGGGTGTTGCGCGACGTTTATAATGCCGATGTCAATCGCATTGTTACCGACTCCAGCAGCGGTCTCAAGCGGGTTAAACAACACCTGTCTAACTGGAGTGATGGCCAGGTGCCCAGCGGCGTTTTGATCGATCAGCATCGGGAACGGGTGCCAATTCTAGAGTATTTCCGGGTTAACGCCGCCATTCGCGAAGCCCTCAAACCTAGGGTCGATCTGCCCTCTGGGGGCTACATCATCATCGAGCCGACCGAAGCGCTGACGGTGATTGACGTCAACTCCGGATCCTTCACCCGATCCGCCACCGCCCGCGAAACGGTACTGTGGACCAACTGTGAGGCGGCCACCGAAATTGCCCGCCAACTGCGACTCCGGAACATTGCCGGGGTAATCATCGTAGACTTCATCGACATGGACTCTCGGCGGGACAAGCTGCAAGTCCTCGAACACTTCAGCAAGGCCCTACGCTCGGATAAGGCCAGACCGCAGATTTCCCAACTGTCGGAGCTAGGCTTGGTGGAACTCACCCGCAAGCGCCAAGGCCAAAACATCTATGAGTTGTTTGGCCGCCCCTGTCCAACCTGTAATGGCCTGGGTCATTTGGTGCATCTACCCGGAGCCATCCCCCCTGAGGATGGGGTTACTCCAGGCCCTAGCCTAGTTACCCCCCCAGCAGACAGTAGCTGGACACCAACCCTGCGCGAATCTCAACTGGATGGCTTAGCAACCCAACCTGATTTGCAGGAGCTAGATCTGATCAACCATCCCAGCTATCAAGACAAGCTCAACAAGGGCAACCGCCGCCGTCGTCGCCGCGATCCTCTGCCCAGTCGCAGCAATGGCAAAGAAGCCCCCGTACCACGGGAAAATAGCCCCTTGCCTAGCAGCGTTAAGGACATGCCTAGCCCGGTGGTCGATCTGGCCCCCGCTGACGTCGTGAGCGATGAGGATAAACCCTCTGCGCGAACCAGTCGCAGTCGGACGGGCGGACGCCATGAGAAGAAAGCCGCCACCCCGCCCCAGGTGGTGACGGTGGAAATGACCACCGATGAACAGCGGATCTACGCCATGATGGGCATTTCACCCTTGGTGCTGGCCGCTAGTGAAACCATCCTTGATCCTCGGAACGTGACCATCGCCGTGCGGGCCCCCGGGGAAAGCGCTGCTGTGGATTCTGGGGTGCTGGGGGCTATGACCCCGATCAAGGAAGAGACACCTCTAGCGGTAGCCTCCGTTGAGGCTACCGAGGTCGCGGCCCAGGCGGATACCCCAGTGGCGGATGAGGTTCCACCTACGCCTAAACGGGTGAAGCGGGTCGTGGGGGCTGCCCCAGTGGTTTCGTCAACGGAGATCGCCCCCCAAGAGATCCCACCTGCTGTCAAAGACCAGGGCCAAGAGGCCGATGCCGTGGCCGCCGCAGATCTCCCTGGCGATACCCCATCGCCAGAGGCTAGCGGCGTGGATCTTCGTCGTCGTCGCCGTCGTCGGCCATCGGCCAATGGCAACGAATCGGAGGAGTAATCCAACGCCTAGGGGAGCCCAGACGACCCCTGGTACGTCTGGGTCTTCCTCTAGGGAAGATGGAGGAGAGGATTTACCGCTCATTGCCGGGGTGGATGAGGTAGGACGGGGGGCCCTATTTGGGCCAGTTGTTGCGGCGGCGGTCATTCTATCGGAAGCGGCATCCCTAGAGCTTCATAGCTTGGGGGTAACGGACAGTAAACGACTCAGCCATCAACGGCGAGTACATCTGATCGAACCGATTAAAGCGCTGTCAACCTCCTGTGCCATTGGCTATGCCTCGGTTCAGGAAATTGATCGACTCAATATTTTGCAAGCCTCTCTACTGGCCATGCAGCGTGCGATTCATCGCTTGCCTTCCCTCCCAACCCTATGTCTAGTCGATGGCAATCAAGCCATTCCTAACCTAGCCATTCCCCAGACAACCATTATCAAAGGGGATCAACAGAGTACAGCCATTGCCGCTGCCAGTATTTTGGCCAAAGTATGGCGTGATCAGCTCATCGTTAGGCTAGACCGTCGCTATCCCGGCTATGGCCTCGCCCGCCATAAAGGGTACGGCAGTGCTGAACATCGTCAGGCGTTGCAGCATTTAGGGCCAACGCCGCAACATCGCCAGTCCTTTCGCGGCTGTCAACTGTCTCTGGATTTTCCCCCTAGTTCCGAGCCACATCAGTACTAGAACGGCCCTCTACCAGGAGGGGACAGGGGCTGCCATCGTTGGCCTCCGGGGGAATCAGGGCTACCACGTGGGGCACTGGGCGAGGAATATAGCCCACTAAGGATTCGCCCTGGTAAGCCAGGGAGGTGCTCGCCCCAGAATCGAGCATAACGGCTTCCCTCAGCCCTGCCTGGTGTAATAGTTGCCCCAGTTCTATAGAGTCCACCATGGTATGGGAGACTCCCACCACCGGTTGCCCATTTTGGTGAATGCCCCAGAAGGCCCGGTGCCGCTTGGCATCGAAATCAAACAGGGTACCAAAGCTACTGGGGGGTTGAGGTTCTCCATCCTTGACCAGCCAAGCGGCCCCCACAAAGGCATCGGTCACCCCCGGCAGGGTGTGGGATAGGCCAGCCAAGGTGTTGTGTTGTGCCGCATCGAAGGGCACAAATTTAACCTGATCCGGCGCGATCAGCACCAGCGGGCGACCATTGAGGCGCGGGTTTTCGCTGGCGTTACCCGGCACAAATTGGCGGCTGCTCTGACTAAGGACAGGGCCGATCATCACGTTGGAGTCAAGGTATTCGAGGGAGAAAAACCCACCATCAACGGCTCCCACGGCATTGGTACCTGCCAGAATCTCAGGCACCTGGTAGCGGCTATCGGCGTGAATGGTGACGGGTCGGCCACCACTAATTAGGGTCAGTCGGTGATCGGCGGACTCATAGTCCTGTTTTTCCACCGGAGCTAAAAAGTCAAACCCCTGGGTTCCTGGACTTGCTACCGCCAGGGGGCGGGACAGGGTTGGGGCGTCAGGGCTAGAGACGGTTGCGCCCGGATCAGCGGCTCCTCCCCAGGCTTGATCGAGGAGGGCGGGCAGGGCCGATTGGCCAAAACGCTCAATACTGAGCAAGGAACCTGAGGCTCCGGCAAACTGTTCATTGGTTTGGCGCATGGTAAACGCGGCTAGATACCCTGCCTCAGCGGCCGCCTGGGCCACTCGTTCGTCGTAGTGCCCTGCTGGGTAGCTAAAGTAGTGAACGGGCTGACCCAGCATCTCTTCCAGTCGGCGCTTAGACTCGGTCATCTCGTAAGCCAAGTCAGCATCCCCAAACTCCCGCAGGTCAGGGGGGTGGGTCACGCTGTGGGAACCGATGGTAATCAGAGGATCGGCGGCCATTTCCTTGATCTGATCCCAGGTCAGCGTGGAGCGTCCCACAATCTCCCCGTCCACCTTGC
Source organism: uncultured bacterium (assembly GCA_964635665.1). Classification (GTDB taxonomy): domain Bacteria; phylum Cyanobacteriota; class Cyanobacteriia; order Phormidesmidales; family Phormidesmidaceae; genus Nodosilinea. Next base: position 4,517 of record CAZWNR010000140.1, read on the forward strand.
CAGGGAAGACAAAGAACACCGCTGGCATCTGATATTTCTTCAGCAGGGGATAAACATGCTCGTAGTGGCCCGCATAGCCGTCGTCAAAACTGAGCACTACGGGCTTTTCGGGCAGGGGGGCCCCCGTCCGCAGGTGCTGGGTCAGCTGATCGAGGCTGATGGCGGTAAAGCCATTTTCCTGGAGCGTTTGGAGATGGGCCTCGAATTGCTCTGGCACGAGATCAAAAAACACCTCCGGATCCGAGAGCACATCGTGGTACATCAAAATGGGCACGCGAGCCTGAGTAGCCTGGGGATGAATCTCTGGCCACGGAGCCATCGCCCACTGCGACACCTGACCAGGGCTAATCTGGGCGGCGATGGTCTGGAACCCCCCTGACTGAAACAGATTTTCTGACGCATGATTGGCCTGGGAAGGAGGGATAGCGGTGGGCAAACAAAGATGCTCACTGCTTGCTACCGTAGGAAACGCATCCAATCCTGGGGCATTGCGCAGGCTAACCAAGTTCGCACTAAAAGCCAACGGGTCAGCCGCTAGCTTTGTGTTGAAGGCACCCAGCACTGGGAGGGCGATACCCAACATAAATGCCCCTGATCCTAGGGTGAGGTAGGCTTTAGCCCTAGATGACCACAGACGCTCAATCTTAACTAGTCGATCTACCACAAATGACCCCACCTAGCCCAATTCCGCTAGACAAAACTCCACATATTCTACTGGGGAATGGCGAGGATGACGGCAAAAACTCGGCGACAGAAACGTTAAGCTCTGATGATCATGTAGGGCGATCTTCCCGATCCGCTACCTTAGGTTGCACCCAATTCTGGTTGATCACCCCTGGCTTAGCTGGGCAAGGAAACCTTGCTGCGGTGGGACAGGTTAAGCGGTGGGGATAAGGGAATTTAGATTTGGTCTGAGTTCCCCCCACTAAAAAGGGCTAGGGGAATGTCCCTAGCCCTCATCGATATTCAATTAGGGGTGTTTGGTTAACGATAAATGTCCAATTGGCGGCGAGTTACCACCTTACATGGCCGAGCCCACACCCGCGTAGGCCCCGTAGAAAAAGAGACCAACCACCACCAAAACACCAGTACCGGCTACCGTTGCCACAATCCACAGGGGAATTCGCCCACTTTGAAGCATGTTTATATCTCCTACTGCCAGATTTAATTCAATGATCTCAACACAGCTTAGGACATGACTATGCCCTGAGCACAACTCTCTAACTATCGCGGCATGAAAACAAGGGCTTAGTTAAAGAAGTAGCTGGAAAACAGCAAACCCAGAACAAACACCAGCAAAAGCCCTAGGTATAGGGAGGTGCGGTTCAGTTCTACGGGTTGCTTATTAGGGTTGGGAGTACGATCCATGATATTTGGTTACCGTTGAATAAACTGCATGGCGGCAATCGCGCCCAAAAAGAACACACTGGGTACACCGAGGGTGTGAACCGCTAGCCAGCGGACGGTGAAAATAGGGTAGGTAATTTGCTCTGGGGAATTGCTTTGCATGGCACCGAATTGAACAATAAAGGGGACAAAGAACCGATTACTGGGCCGAGAACATATCGATCTGCTGCTTCGCCTCAAAGCGATCCGTCACGATGGGAAGCTGCATCTGGTTGTCGGGGTAGTAGTCATTGGGGCGAGGGGTGCCAAAGGCATCGTAGGCCAAGCCCGTGCTCACAAACAGCCACCCGGCGATAAACAGCATTGGGATGGTAATGCTGTGAATGATCCAGTAGCGAATACTGGTAACGATATCGCCAAAGGGGCGCTCTCCTGTGGTACCTGCCATGTTTTACGTCTCCTCTCTTAACACGACGAAACTAATCTAATCATAGAGAACGCTGGAAACCCTAACAAGGTATTCCCCAGCGGATTGCCAAGTATTTTACCTAGGCAAGGGCTGGATCGTACTTGAGGATGGTGCCGCGCTGTCCTAGCACAAAGCCCTTCTCTGGCCCGGAGAAAATAATGCGGTAGAAGTTAGACGGTACGCTGTTGACGGCATTATCTTTGGACCAACTCTGGCCTCCGTCGAAGCTAACCAGCAGATTGCCCCCGCCTCCAGTCACCCACACCTCATCTGGGGTACGGAAGGCCATGTCGAGAAGGCCCCAGCTCGTGCCAAATTCGGGGCTAAGGGCTTCAGTGAAGTCATCGGAGGCGCGGGAGTTGGAAAAGCGCACTTGCCCGCCCCGGGCAATTACCCAAAGCTTGCCTACTTTATCAAAGCCCATATTCTGCAAGCGGCGGGAGTTCTGACGGTTGTGGGGGATCCACTCGTCTTGCCCTGGAGCCCAAGTGGAGTAGAAATTACCACGTGAGGACACGGCTACGTAGCGCCCATCTTCAGAGCGGGTCATGTTGCGTACCACGCCCACGGCTCCCTGAACCATGGCTTTCCAGGTGCTTCCTTCATCCTCTGTACGGTAGATCGCACCAATATCAGTCGCCATTTCGGCGGATTTCGGGCCTAGGGCCGTCACCAGAAAAGGCGTCCCCGGCAATTCGTTGCTAAGGGGAATTTTGGCCCAGGTCTTACCACCGTCACTGGTGTGCAACAGGATGGAGGGCGTTCCGGTTACCCAACCTTCATTGCCGTCAAAGTCAACGGAGGTGAAGGTGTAGGGCTGATCGTCTAGGGCTAGTTCCCGAATCGTCCAGGTAGCGCCACCATCTTGGGTTTCTAGCAGGGTGTTCCGACTACCGACAATCCAGCCGTGGCTGCCCCCGTCGGCGAAGGCAATATCCGAAAGAGTCGCCTCGGTGGGTACCTGAATCACCGTCCAGGGATGTACTGGGGAGTCGGCCAGGAAGTAGCTGGAACACCCCGACACCAACACCAAAGCCACTAGGGCCACTAAACCTCTTTTCAACCAATCCAACGCTGCGTGCATAACACGTCCAAACCTGTTGTGTACTACTCAATTCTGTGGTCAATCTGCGGAGCATTGAGCCCCAACGTTTCGTCTATGCCCCAAGGTATCGATGGCCTAGTCGGCCAGGCTACTTCAAACCGTAGAGGCTAATAAAGAACAGAAACCCAAGGGCCAGGGCTCCAAAAATCAAGATATTCTTTTGCCCCGGAGTCAGGCGATTGACGCCGAGCCCATAGTTGAGATTTTCCTTAAACCCAGAGGGCTTGTTGACCGGCCCGATGTTGCTGAACTGCTTTTTGGGCGCGCTACAGACCGGACAACGCCAGTTAACCGGCAACTCCTCAAAGGGCGTACCCGCCGAGATCTTGGCCCGATCGTCACCCTTGGCAGGCTCGTAGGAGTAGCCGCAGGATCGGCATTCGTAGCAGTCCATATCCTCTGGAGCGAGGGGGGCATCCTCTGGCGTAGGCTCCTCTACTTGGGCGACGCCATCCGTTAGATCTGCTGGGTTTTCAGGTTCAACACTCATGGCATAGAGCCCTCTCTGGGGGGTAGGTCAACGGCGGTAGTCGGCGAAACACAGACTAGGGGCACGAAGAGGCAAACCTAGCCTTAGCACTACCAAACATGAAAGTGATGTAAACAATTATGACATAGGGATGCCCTCAGGCTGGCCTGCCCCGCTTCCTCCTTTTTGGCCGACACCACAGCCGTGGCATCGGCCAATTTGGTTGACCCCCTAGGGGAGGCAGAGAATAGAATGCCCTGGTATCCGTAATCGATGGTATCAGGGGGTTTAATCGGTAGCGCCTGATTTTCCCGTCAATGTGGCCTAAAATGACTATCAATCGCGGGGACTATCAATCGCGAGGGGATCGCCTCCTGTCGATCTTGGTTGGTTTACACTCTGTTGCTTTAGTTGTGGCGGTGAACTCGTGTTTGTCTTATCTGGCTACGAGTACTTCCTAGTCTTCTTGATGATTGCCTGCCTAGTGCCTGTGTCGGCCCTGGGTATTGCCAAGTTTTTGCGCCCGGTGGGGCGTGGCCCTGCCCGCCGAACCACCTACGAATCGGGGATGGAACCCATTGGCGGAGCCTGGATTCAGTTCAACATTCGCTACTACATGTTTGCCCTGGTCTTCGTCATCT
>CAZWNR010000141.1:0-8515 GCA_964635665.1 uncultured bacterium
CCCGCGCCCGCACCCGCCTGCTCGGGACGGTGGTGGGGGTCGCGGCGGGGTTGGCGGTGGGGCTGACCATCATTGGCTTTGGGCTGTCGCCGTTGATTACCGCACCCCTAGCCAATAGCCTGATTGCTACCCTGGGCTTGCGCCCCACCCTGCGCCTAATGGGGATGGCCTTTGGGGCGATTATTCTACTCATTTCCTTCGCCCTCAAGCTGCCGCCCCAAGACTGGCATCCCTACGAAGGCACCATTCCCCATGCCGCCGAGGCTACCCACCACGCCTATCCGCCCCAGATGCTCAAAAGCCGATCCTTCTATGGGCTGTGGATTTGCTACACCATCGGCACCCTGGTTGGCCTCACCGCCATCGGCATTTCCAGCCCCGTGGGCCAGGAAATTATCAACATCAACCCCGGTTTAGCGGCTAGCAGCGTGGCCCTGTTCGCCCTGTTCAATGGCCTCAGTCGGCCCCTGTTTGGTTGGCTCAGCGACCGCTTCCGCCCCCATCAGGTGGCCATTGGCTCCTACAGCTTAATTTTGCTGGCCTGCGTGCTGATGGTGAATGCCCAGGAAGGGCAGGTGGCACTGTATTTGGTGGCCTTTTGCCTGTTTTGGTTCTGCCTCGGCGGCTGGCTAGCCATTGCCCCCACCACCACCCTGCGCCTGTTCAACCCCGACCACTACGCCCAAAACTACGGCATCGTCTTCACCGCCTACGGGGTAGGTGCCCTGATTGGCACCCTCAGTGCGGGCCAAATTCGCGACTGGTTCGGCAGCTATACCTACGCCTTCTACCCCATGGCGCTGTTGGCCATGATCGGCATTGTGGTGGCGGCTTTCCTCCTGCGGCCAGAGGCTCCGCACCAGGCTCAGCCCTAGATCTTGATCGAACGCCAACGCCAATTACAGAGCTAACATTACCGAATCTAACTACGACGAAACTTCCCAGCCCAGGTAATCGGCCACTTGGGCGGCTAGGCTGAGGGGATTAAAGGGTTTGGTAATGACTCCAGCTAGGGGCAAGGCGGCAAAGTGGGATCGATCCCGTGCCAGCACCTTGGAGGTCAGCACAATCACCGGGATCGCCTGAGTGGCGGGGTTTTGCTGAAGCTGGGCAAATAGGTCGAAGCCGTCCATGTCGGGCATGGAGATATCGAGCAAGATGGCGTCGGGTTGTTCGGCAGTGGCAGTCTGTAATCCTGCTTGGCCTGAGGCCGCTGTTAGCACCTGCCAGCCCGCCAGTTCCTCTAGGGCGGCTTGGACGATGGTGCGAATGTCGTCTTCGTCGTCCACAATCAGCAGGCGTTTAGGCATGGGTTTTCTCCTCTGTTAGCAACATTCTGGGGATCCCCCTAAATCCCCCTTATAAAGGAGGACTTTGACTCCGGTTCCCCCTTTGTAAGGGGGCTAGGGGGGATCCTCCCAGAGCATGGGCTATATCTGAGACTTGTGTGTAATGTGTAGATCCTCTTGGGCGAGGGTGAGGGGCAGGGCAACGGAGAAGGTGCTGCCCTGGCCGAGTTGGCTCTCTACCCAAATGTGGCCCTGGTGTTGTTCCACAATGCGTTTGCAGATGGCAAGGCCCAGGCCCGTGCCGCCCCGTTGGCGCGAGTCCGAGGCATCCACCTGCTGAAATTGCTCGAAGATGTGGTCGAGTTTGTCGGCGGGGATGCCGCGTCCTTGGTCTTGGACGGTGATCAGGAGATATTGGGTTGGGGAGTGGGGGATCGGGAATCGGGAGTGGGGAGTGGGGAGTGGGGATTCGGGAAGCTTGGATTCAAGGGATTCAGGGGATTTAGGGGCTTGGGGGAAGGTAAATTCTGGGGAGCGGGTTGTCGAGGGGCCAGGGATTTGTTCGACAGGTATTTGATCGATGGGGGTGGCTCTCAGCCAGACGGTGCTGCCGGGGGCAGAGAATTTGATGGCATTGCTAAGCAGGTTGGTCAGGGTTTGCACAATGGCGTCGGGGGCGGCTTGCAGGGTGGCGGCGATGGTTTGAGACTCTAGGGTAATGTAGGCTTGGTTGGCGAGGGCTCGCACGCTGTCGAGGGCCTGGGCAAAGAGGTCTTCGACTTGACAGGGTTCGGGTTCTAGCTGCACTCGGCCCGATTCTAGCCGCTCGAAACTGAGAATGTCATCGACTAGATGTACCAGGCGATCACTGTTGTTGATGGCGATGTCGAGCATGGCCTTAGCCTTTTCAGGACGATTTTTATAGACCCCGGCCCCCAGCAGGGCTAAGGCACCCTGAATAGAGGTTATAGGGGTGCGCAGTTCGTGGCTGACGATGGAGATAAACTCATCCTTCATGCGGTCGATGGCAAGGCGTTCGCGAATATCCTGCACATGGCCGACGGAGTAGAGGGGCTGGCCATTGACATCGTAGACCGGGGCGGCGTTGATGATCACCGGGATGGTTTCCCCCTGCTTGGTGAGGTAGCGCTTCTCAACGTGGTAAATCGGTAGATTCCCCGCCATCATGCGCTGAAACTCTTGCCAGTCTTGGGCACGGTCGTCGGGGTGGGTGATGTCTTGGAAGGTCATCTGCCGCAGTTCGGCTTCGCTGTAGCCCAGCAGGGCGCAGTACTGGGAATTGGCCATCACAAACTGGCCCGTAGGCGACATCAGGGAAATGCCGTAGGGGGCATAATCAAAGGCACTGCGGAACCGGGCCTCGCTTTGGCGCAGGGCATCTTCGGCGAGGCGGCGTTCGGTAATGTTTTCTACAGTCCCCACAATGCGCCTCACCTGCCCGCTGTCATCCGTCAAGGGAAAGGCCTTCGACCGCAGCCAGCGCAGATCGCCCGTGGAAGTGAGGTAGCGATATTCCTGGTCGAAATTTTCCCCCCGCTGCTCCCGCAGTAGGGCGTCATCAATGCGGGGGCGATCCTCCGGGTGAATGCCGGAAAGCCATTGATCCATGCTGTCGGGGGCAGCGGCGGGTTCTAGGCCACGGATAACCCAGTAGGCGGGGTTGACGTAGGAATATTCCTGGCGGTCGAGTTCGTAGACAAAAAAGCCCTCCTGAACGGTTTCCGCCAGTTGCCGAAAGCGGGCTTCGCTCTCCTGAAGCGCCCTGGCTAGGCGGTGCAGGTCAGTGAGGTTGCGCACCACAAACAGCATTTCTTCGGCCCCCATGGGCACCATCCGCACCTCCTGCCAGAGGGCCTCTCCTTGCACTTCAATGGCGTATTCGTAGCGCTGGGTTTCGCCGGTGGCAAAGGCCCGTTCCATGGTTTGCAGATAGGGGATCAGCAGATGGGGGGGGAGTACCTGGCGCAGATTATTGCCCACGGCAAAATGGGGCAACTCCGAGGGGAAGGTGGCAGCGGGTTTAATTTCCAGGTAGGTGCCATCCCGTCGGATACGCACAATGAGGTCGGGCAAGACTTCTAGGATGGCGCGTTTCTGGGTATCGCTTTGTAAGCGGGCTTCCTCCATCTGTTTCTCAGCGCTGATGTCCACCACCACGCCATGCCAAGCCGTCGATCCATCCCGGCGGCATTCCGGCTGCGACTGCACATGCACCCACTTCACCTGGCCAGCGGGGGTAACAATGCGGCACTGGTGGGAAAAGGCGGTCAGGGTAGCCTCACTCTCCGCCTCGGTCCTCCGGTAGTCCTCCCGATCCTCAGGATGCACCAAACCCCTCACCGCAGCGGCATCCCGCATCCCTTCCTCGACGGTGATGCCGCCAATGTCCACTAGGGCATCACTGAGGTATTCAAACCAGTTTTCCCCCGTGGCCGTTTCCACGTAGGTGTAGATCATGGTGGGGGAAATCTGGCTGTACTGGCGCAACCATTGTTCCGTTTGGCGCAGATGGGCCTCGGCCTGCTGCCGCTGGGTAATGTCAATCACCACCCCATACCAGGCCACCTCGCCCCCCGGTCGGCGCTTGGGAATGGAGCTGCCCTGGAGCCACTTAATCGCCCCCGAAGGATTCACCACCCGCCACTCGTGGTGGAAGGGCTGGAGGGTGTCGAGGCTATGCTGCACGGCGGCGGCGTAGTCGGCCTGGTCGTCGGGGTGAATACGATTGAGTAACACCTGGGCATCGGCCAGAATATCGGCCACCGGAATTTCGTGAATGACCTCAATGGCTCGGCTGATGTGCTCGAAGTAAGCGCTGCCGTCGGGACGCTGCACCAAAATGTAGATATTGGCCGGAGAGGTTTCGGAAATTTCCCGGAACCGGGCTTCGCTTTCCTTGAGGGCCAGTTCCATGCGCTTACGGTCGGTGATGTCGTGGAAGGTGACAATCACCTGATCCTGGCCTGATAGCGTCTGCACCTCCGCCGACAGCAACACCGTGAGGATCTCCCCCGTTCCCCTCCGCACCTCCACCTCTAGATCTCGCACCTGTCCCTGGGACCTCAGCCGATGCCGACATTGTTGGCGCTGACCTAGGTCGGCCCACAGGTTGAGTTCTAGGGCCGTGTAACCCACCATCGTTTCCTGGGATTGCCCCAACACCGCCAACAAACTGTGGTTGGCCTCTAGAATGCGGCCCTCAGCCAGGGTAGCGATGGCCATGGGCACCGGGCTAGTGCGAAAAATGGTTGTGAACTTAGCCTCCGACTCATCCAGGGCGGTTTGGATAGTGCGAAAGGACTGCTGCAACTGGTCGGCCATCTGGTTAAAGGCCCCGGCCAAGCCGTTAAGTTCGCGAATGGGGCTATCGGTGGGCAGGCGCTGGCTGAGATCCCCCGCCGCCAAAGCCTGACTGGCCCAGTGATAATGCCCCAGCCGCTGCAAAAACAGCTTGGCCACCACCAGCCCTAGCCCCAGGGCACTCACTACCCCCAGCAGCCATAGCAGCATCGCCTGCCGCTGATGTTGGGCCAGGTGCCCCAAAAAATAATCCTCTGGGGCCACGGTAATGATGCGCCAATCTAGCCCGTAGGGGTCTTGGAATCGGGCCACGCTGACGTACTGTACCTCGCCTTCGTAGCGAAACTGCACCATGGGCACCGCCGTTTCCGTGGCCCGTGCCAGCAGATTTTCCTGCCGCAACACCGGATCTAGGGCGCGCAAAAACGGATCTTGGCTGGTGGCCAGGGTGATGCTGCGAAACCGCTTGTCTGTCCCGCTGCCCCCCTCTAGGCGATAGGGCGGTTCAGGGGTAGAGGTCGCCAGTATCGTTCCATTGGCATCGGTGATCAGCACATGGCCTACCTGGCCAATTTCCAGCGATTGCAGTACCGCACTCAAGTAATCGAGGCGCAGATGCACCGCAAATACCCCCAATAGCCCGCCGCTGGCATCGTACACAGGCTGGGACGCATTCAGGGTGAGATGATCCGACGTGTCCTGCTGAAACAGCGGATTCCAGCCCAGCGCTCCCCGTTCTACCGCCGCCCCATACCAGGGCCGATCTCGCCGCACATCAAAGTTTTCCACCTCGTCCACCAAGGCCCCCCGTTCCCCCGCTGGCCCCAGTTCGTACACCCTGACCTGATTCGGCTGATCCGGTTCCGCCACCACCATCTGTCGGGTGGGGAAGCGCTCCATTACCCGCAGCCGTCCGGTGGGGCTAGCAAACATTACCCCCGTCACCCCATCAAACTGTTGCAGCCGATCAAACAGCAGTTCCTCCAGGGCAGCGACATCCTCCACATCCACCCCATACTGATCTACGGCCTCAGCGTTGATCTGGTTAAGCAACAGCGCCATCTCTAGGTAGTCTTCGAGTTCTTGATGGATGATCTGATGGGTTTTATCGACGAGCTCTTGGCCCAAATCCTTGACCACCACCTGATTATTGCGGTAGGCAAAATACCCCGCCCCCGCCAACGACCCCAGGGCCGACACCGCCAGGGGAATGGTAATCACCCAAAACAGCGGAATGCTGGCCAATTGACGTAGGGGACGGGAGAGGGGCGGCTTCATGGACATTGGGCCATCGATGAACGGAGAAGTCTTGTCTCTTTCTCCCCTCTCCTCCCTGGGAGAGGGGCCGGGGGTGAGGGTTCTGAGGCCGGGTGCTGGGGTTGGGGCGCACTGCGGCGCGCCCGTACGGAATCCCTAGGTTAGGATAAATCCGCAGCAAGGGCTTGTTTGAGGGTAGCGAGGTGCTGCTGCATTTGGGTGGCGAGGTGGGCCAGGTCGGCCTCGGCGACGGTGGCCTGGAGGATGGATTCAATCTCCTCGGCAGCTTCGGCGGCTGAGCCATAGCCAAACATCCCCAACCCCCCAGCGAGGCGATGGGCTTCGGTGAAGGCCAGCTGGCGATCCTCGGTGGTAAGGGTGCCCGTGGCGGCGGCGGTGGCCACCTGCTCTAGCAGCGCCAACCGTTGATCTAGGGCCGCCTGGAAGCGCTGGGTTGCTCCGGCTAGGGCATTGGCCAACCGGGGCGGTGGGGGATCGTCTAGGGTCATGGGCGCGGCTTCTGAGTCCTCAGAAGACTCTGACGAATCGGGGACGGGGGGCACCGCAGCCCGCAGCCGATAGCCTAGGCCATAGACCGTTTCGATAGGGCTATCGGCAATGCCTGCCCGCTTCAGCCGTTGCCGCAGGTCTTTGATTAAGTTGGTGATAGATCCTTCCACCGGGGTGTCGGCCATGGGCCAGAGGTGGTCAATGATGGCGCTACGGGTCAACAACCGCTGGGGGTTTCGCAGGAATAATTCCAGTAGTTCGTATTCCTTGGGGCGGCAAGGGATGGTCTGTCCTTGGTAGCTGACCTGGGCCTGAGCCGGGTCTAGCGCCAACTCTTCCCAGCGTAGCACCGGATCCGTGACCACCTGACTGCGTCGCAGCAAAGCCCGTACCCTGGCTAGCAGTTGAGATGGATCCGAGGATTTGGCTAAATAGTCATCGGCTCCGGCATCCAAACCCGCCACAATATCGGCGTTGCTGTCCCGTACGGTCAGCATCAGGATGGGGGTGCGGTTGCCCCGCTGGCGCAGTTGTTGGCATACCTCCAGCCCGTTCATGGACGGCAGCAACCAATCCACAATCAGAAGATCGTAGGGCCATTGCATCGCCATCTCTAGCCCCTCTGCCCCATCTTCCGCCACGTCTACCGCATGGTGATGGCTAGCCAGCGTGGCCGCTAGGCGTTCACTGGTGGGCGGATCATCCTCTAGCAGCAGAATCTTCATCAACACAGATCCCCGATTCACAAGCATGGGCGCGGCTGCCTACCAAGATACGCCAGTCTTGGGCAATCCATGCCACGGCGTAACGAGGCGTTATCCCCAGACACTTCCCCTAGGGTGGCTGTTTTCCCTAGCTGTTCAGATTCCTCTGAGGATAGGAATGCGTTAAGGTTAATCGCTATTTTTTTACATAAACCGAGGGGTTTTGACCTCCGTTGCTATGCTTAGCGGTGAAGCCTGGGAGATCACACATGGGACACCGAAACCGATATCGCTGGTTGATTGTAGCGCTGCTGAGCCTGGGGCTATGCCTTGGCTTGGGCTGGCGCTGGAGTGGAACTAACACTGCCGCCGTGGCCCAATCTAAGGCCCAATCTATAGCCCAAAATGCGCCGCCGCCGTCTCTGGCCCCGGCCCTACCGATGATGAGCGGCAATTTCGAGGATCCCCAAGGCCGCTTCCAGATTGGCATTTTTGAAGGCTACCAGGTCAATCGGGCTGGATCTGCCCCCGTGATCCAGGCTCCCGACGGGAGTTTGGCCTATACCGTAGCCATTGCCCCCCTGCCCGCTGGGTCTGCCCCCGCCACGGAGGCAGACTTGGTGCAGGTCACCAAGCAAACCTTTGGTCAGGGGGAAGGCTTTACCACCGGGGACGTGCAGGCCATTCCTGGCGGGGGCGTGCGAATTAACTGGACGGGGCTCCTCTCCCAGGGGGCAGCCCCACCCCAGCCGATTGCGGGCAAAATCTTTGCGCGGCAGCGGGACAGCGAAGCCTTTTTGCTGATGGTGGCGGCGACGGCGGCGGCTGAGGCCCAGGTATCTGACGCCATTGTTACCCTGGGCAGCACCCTCACAGTACCCTAGGGCCATGGGCAAGTTGCGCATCTGAGCCGATCTAGGACAGGTTCTCTGAACCCCCTCAGCCACACAGGTTAGGAGATCAGGATGGTTACCCAAGGATTGAAGGGCTGGAACCAGCCCCAGACCTATCTACTGCTGCTGGGAACGGCCCTGGGCTATGGAGCCTTGCTGTGGTTGGCGGGGCTTCAACCCGTGGCTATTCTGGGCGGCGGCGGTATCTCAGCAGCCATGGTGGGCAGTTGGGCGGCGGGCTGTCGGCGGCAGGCTGAGACCGAACCCAGCGGCAACCTGCTCGATGCCGAAGTGTTCCGTAGCCAAATAGAGCCCTTCGGCAAACGGGTACCCACCGCCAGCCAGCCCACCTGGAAAGAAGCCCAGGACTGGGCCACGGCTTCCCAGCGCTTTGCCGCCCGCATTTGTGAACGCGACCCCATGCTGCATGGGGAACTGCTTGAGGCCCTGCATACCGTAATGGCCCTCTCCAAACAGGTGGCGGAGGGCCTAGCTGTCATCCCCCAGATCGAAACCCCCACCTACCGCCAACTCACCCAAC
>CAZWNR010000142.1:0-8478 GCA_964635665.1 uncultured bacterium
AAACCGTCGGCGGCGCACCAGGCCAAACACCACGAGCCCGAGGCTACTCAGCATCGCCCGGGTGAAGAGTGCCTTGGCCACGGCGTAGGGAAACAGGGCCCAGGGCACAAATAGGAGGGCGGCGAAGGGGGGATAGCGAAATCCTGAAAATGGGGCTGTTTCGGCATTGATGGGGCCATAGAACTCAGGCCGTATCCCCACATAGTTGAGGTAGGGATCGAGCCCAAAGAGCACCGATTTGCCGGCTAGGTAAAAGCTGCGAAAGTCGATCTGATAGCTCTCTAGGGTGAGATATATCAGAAAGGTAATCGGCAGAAAATAGATGAGATACTGTCGAGAAAAGCGCCCTGCATCCTGACGCCAACGTGCTGAAGTGATGGCCATGCAACCCTAACCCCCAGGGGGATGGTAGAGAGTACCGTGGCATCTTAACCGCTTTGGGGTCGGGAAAAACCAAGCCTAGGGCAAACTAGCAGACTTCCGGTAGCTGGAGGCTAGACGAGCCTGCACATCTTCGCTGGCAAACTCGATAACGGCACCGATGGCAGAGGCAATGGCCTGCTGCTGCTGACGGTGGCGGCGACTTTGGCTGTGGAGCGTGACATCGTTGGCGGCCTGGCCACTGGTACCGCCAATCAACACCGTAGATCGCTGGGACTGGTGAAGGGTCAAAATCAGATCGTCAATGACGGATTGGGGAATTTCCATGACCTGCGTTCCTGAAGTGAAAGGTCAACCACTGTTATAGTTCCCTCTTTTTTATTTTTAATGTCTACGGGGGGGAACGTAATAAAGTTAAATGTGAACTCAACACCTTAAATGTGCTGGAAAGGCCTCAAAAGCAACAAAAGCTTGCTAGGGCATTAAAACACGGAATCGAAAAGTATTTCGCGGCTAGAGAATACCCCTATACCCTAGCAAGGGCAGGCCAATATGATCGTATCGCCCCTGACAATCTGGCCCAAGTCTTAACGTATCGCCCTAATTGCCTCACACATCTCTAAAGTACACATCTCTAAAGTAAGTTGAGTGCAGCGGAGCAGAACCCATCCCCTACCAGAGGTTTCAGGTCTGTTGAGTTCTGTCATCGCGCCAGCCAGCCTAGGAGAGATTAAAGCTGTTCAGCCTTGCATCCGGCAGACAGCCCATCACCCATCCGCCCCGACCCATCGATCCGTAGGTTACGGAGACGGGTGATCGGTTGTGGGTTTCGGTTATGGGTTAGAACCTTGCGCCAGGTAAGCCCGCCAACCGCCAAATTCTGAAATTTCCCGTTGCCCTTCGCAGAGGATCGGTTCTCCTAGCACCCCCAACACCGTTTCCCCAGTGCTGAGGGTGACCTTGCCGATGGACAACCCTGGCGGTTCTTGCAACAAAACCTGAACCAAGCCAGCAGCAGGGATTTGCCATACCTCTAGGGCCACCGCCACGCCACCATCGGCAACTCTCACCATGGCCGGATGTTGATCGTGAATGGACCACAGGCGATAGTTGGGCGTTGTCGTCGCCTCATATAAAAACTCAGCCCCCACCTGAATTAGATTGGGGTTGAGTTCTAGCCCTCGCATGAGGGTACCGTTTACCGCCAGTTTCAGAGCCTCGGCCATGGGATTAACCAAAGATGCGACGATTCCCATCTTCGCTGATTGAGGACGGAATGCAACCCTCTAGGGGCAGCGGTCATGGATTTGAGGCGAAACCCTGGTTGATGGCCCCCGACGGGGAAGGGCGAGGAGACCTCGCCCCTGGGATTTGGCGCTGGGGGGACTGGGTGTGTTTGCTGCGGCCTGGGTGTTACTTCCAGCCAGCCCGGTCGGTAATGCGCAGGGCTTCGGGGTTGTTGCGCCCAAAGACATCGGCATTCAGCGGGTCAGCAATGAATTCGCCAAAGCTGGCAACCACGGAGTCAATGGCGACGCCTTCAACCACGGGATACTCGTTATTACCCTCCGCAAAGATGCGTTGGGCCTCTGGGCTGACGAGGTACTCCAAAAATTCAATGGCAGCGGCGGCATTGGGGGCGGTTCTCACCAGCCCTGCCCCACTGATGTTGACGTGGGTGCCCCGGTCATTTTGGTTGGGGAAGAACACGCCAATCGCTTCGGCCACCGCTCGATCCTCGGCGCTGTCGGACTTGATCAAGCGGGCCAGGTAGTAGGTGTTGGAAATGGCGACATCGCCTAGCCCAGCGGCCACCGCTTTGATTTGATCGGTGTCGCCGCCCTGGGGATCGCGGGCAAAGTTGGCTACCAGCCCCCGTGCCCAGGTTTCGGTATCGGCAGCACCGTGGGCGGCAATCATGGATCCTACCAGGGACTGGCTGTAGATGTTGGTCGAGCTGCGGGTGAGCAAGCGCCCCCGCCATTTGGCATCAACCAGGTCTTCGTAGGTAGAAAGCTCGGAGGGATTCACCCGATCCTTGTGGTACATCAACACCCTAGCCCGCTGGGTAAGGCCAAACCAAAGCCCGTCGGGGTGGCGCAGGTTGCTGGGTATGGCCCCGGTCAACACCGAGGAGGTCACAGGCTGAAAGATACCTTCCTGCTCGGCTCGCCACAGACGGCCCGCATCCACGGTCATCAGCAAGTCGGCGGGGCTGTTTTGGCCTTCGCTTTTAATCCGCTCAATCAGTTGATCGGCCTCGGCCTCCACCACGTTAATTCGAATTCCCGTAGCCTCCCGAAAGCTCTCATACAGCTGCTCATCCGTATCGTAGTGGCGAGACGAGTAGAGGTTCACAACGCGACCTCGGTTCTGCCCCCAACGAAACTGAGCCTGGGCAGATTGACGATTCAGACCACCCCAGGCCACCACCGTGGCGGCGGCTCCAGCCCCTAAAAATACGCGTCTTCCTAGTTTTGTTGACACCTTAAACACCTCAAACCTTCAAAAGCGCCCTCCGGGGCCATGCCCTTGGGCTTAGTTCGTTACGCATTGTAGCGCTTGTTGACACAGCTTCCCAATAAACTATAAAAATGACTGGATTTAGGTGGCGTATAGTGGCAACTGGCAATCCCCGCCTCAGGCCAATAAAGAAGAGGTAAATCCTTGAAATCTCTATGAATTCAGCAATTGTTAGGGTATATTGTCGTAAGCTAATAGTGAACCGATCCTGTTACCCGGCAAAAACTACTGCCAAATCTTTTCGATAATGATCCTACCGTGCTCTGCCCATCCCACCCCGGCTCCCCGCTCCTCTGACCCCAAAGCCGGGATCGCAAGGCTCAAACCTTGGCTGGGAGGGGTCTGTTTGGCGGCATCCTTGGGGGCCCATGGGATGTTGCTAGGTCTGCCCTGGTCGCCCAGCACCAACGAAACAGAGGATCTCACCGCCGTCGAAGATCCCATGGCGATGATGGATGTGGCGGTGTTGCCCGCCCCTTCGCCCCAATCCGAACTGGCTCCCCTCCCTCAGGATCTTCGTCCTGTCTCAACTCCGCCTGAGGCGGTGACGGCCAATCCCTCCTCCGCTAGGGCCGTGCCCCCCACTCCACAACCTGTTCCAGAGGTCACCCCTACGGTCGTTGAACCGTCTGTGACCGCCGCCACCGCAGAACCACCCGTTACAGAACCAAGTCCCGTAGGTTCAGCCATGGAGCCAGAGCCGGAACCCATAGCTGAACCCATTTCAGAACCGCCCCCCCAGCCCTACGCCGATTTTCCCCATTTCCAAGGGGCGCAGCAGGTCGATTGCGGCGTTGAGGCCTGTTGGACTAGCCCCGTAGAGGGCGGTTGGCGAGGGGCGGCGCGTTCCATTCAAGACAATTTGGAGGCCCAGGGCTATCGCCTCAGCAACATCACGGGGGAAGTGCTTTCCACGGAAACGGGCGTTCGTATTTATCGGGTCGCCAAGGATGGCGAAGAGCCTTACTACCTCAACCTAGTGTCTGTCACCGAGGGCATCCTCTACAGCCTCACCCCCACCCCCCTCAGCGAGGATAGGTTGGTCACGCTTCAGTCGTTGTAGGGCATCCCATGGGGTCATCCAGGACTCGGCTTATCGAGAGTTGATCCAAGCTGTAGGAATTCAACATTGAGAGTGAGTTTCAGATTAAAGCCTGAATCAGCCGATATATAAGGATTTGACGACCTCCACAGGATCTCCTTATTGAAACTCTATTGCATTAAACCCAAAAGTTGGCTATCTTAGTGGAAACGATCTTCATTAAGGATGGATTCTCAACATCTTGATACAGAACCATAGAACACTCAAAGGTCTGCTGACAAAGAAGTTGAGCCTTTCTTGGGAATAAACCTGGCCTCCAGGCATAGACCAGCGAACATCCTTTATTCAGAACCAATGGCAAGAGGATCGTGGGCCAGCGGTGGGTTTTGCCCTGGCTGTCATTCCCTAATTCCGAAGTTCTCTCGCTTCGATGGCCATGCCAACCTCTTCCCCCCCTGTCCTCAACGGCCCACCCTCGGCGCTGACCTTTCCCATCAACCTCAATCGAGTTGCCGCCTGGGAGGTCTACTATCGCTTGCAAACTCTCGCCATTCCCTGCCATTGCGGGGTGCATCAACCCCTGCAGGTCTCCGCTGAAACGCCCCTCGCCCTCGCTCAAATTTGGAGCGTGGTGAAAACCCAAACCGCCCCCAAGGCTGACTTAGCCGCCCACCTCAACCGCTGCTGGCAGCAAAGGATTTCCCAATAATGCGTGATGAATCCTCCCGATTTTCTCAGCCTGCAGCGGCGGCGATGGTCGCCCCTGTGCCCCTGCCCACCAGCTATCCAGCCCCAGTCCCCAGCCTCCAGGGTCGCGTCCTGCGCGGACGATATGCGGCACCCCTACGGTCGGCCAAGGGCAAAATTAAGGGTCTGATTCTTTGCACTGCCGAGGGCGAAGTGGCGGTTAAACTGCCCAAGTATCTGCGTCCGATGCTAGTGCGCGAGCTGCAATCCGGTGCCTGGGTGCAGGTGTGGGCCTACCGAGAAGACGACCGCTGGCGAGGCATGAACCTGATGCCTTGGCCAGACACCGAGGTGCCCCAAGCCCTGAGGGAGGCCTTGACGCAGCCAGCGACCATCGCAGAGCAGGATGTCGTTGGGAAACATGTAGCCGCGTTGCCCTCGTTAGCCCAGATTCAGGATGGTCTGCCTGTTCAAGAATCTCAGCTATCGACGAAACACGGATCGACGAAGCCATCATCCAAGCAATCAGTCGCGACGAAACCCGCCTGTATTCAGGTGTGCCGCAAGGGCAAGTGCTTCAGGCAGGGCGGTCAGCACATCCTGCAAGCCCTTCAGTCCGAGGTAGAGGCCAATCCCGATTTACAGCACATCACCGTGGAAGGCACGGGCTGCATGGGAGCCTGCAAACAGGGGCCAAACCTGCGGGTGATGCCCCAGAAAAAAATGCACAGCCGAGTTACCCCCGACCGTGCAATTGCTTTGCTGGCCCACTGTCAATGATGGGCCGGATGGATAGATATCACCCGGAACCGTTCAGCGCGATGGATGGTAGGGCCACGGATCTTAGGGCCACGGATTCTGGGCTAACGCTGGCACAGCCCAGAACGATGGGCTTAACCAGCAGGTTTGGCTTACCAAGACAGTTTCAGGCTATCGGGGGTAAGGAAGTGCTCCAGGTGGTAGGCGCGCTCTTCGGTTTTCAGCAAAATTTGCTCGTAGAGGTAGCGGGTGGCGCGGTCGCCCAAACTTTCGGCCTGGGAAGCCAGCCGACGAATCAGCTCAACCATGGCCTGTTCAGCCTTCAGGTCGTTGGCAATCATCACTCGGCAGCGGTAGACATCGTCGCCCTCCGGCTCGAAGGCGCAGAGGTTGGCCAGGGTTGCCAATCGTCCTGCCGGAACACCGCCCAGCCCGTGCAGGCGCTCACCCACCTCATGGGCATGATCTTGGACGGCCTCGTAGCTCTCCGAGAAAAAGTCGTGGAGCATGTAATACTCCGAACCTTCCACGACAAAATGATGCTTTTGGTACTGCATATACAGAGCCATAAAGCTGGCGTAGACGGTGCCCAGCCCTTCAATAATCGGTTCTGTAACCGACTTTTCCAGCCCGATACAGTTATCCGCAACCTCTCCGTAGGATTGCAGCAGGGTTTCGGTGATAGGCATAGCACTCTCCTTAAAATTGGCGTTATTTGGCCCATTCCAACCGTTTCCCCAGAGGAAAATTTTCAGCCCCTTGGTCGAAATCTAAGATTTCTCGATAATTGGCGATCCTTTCCCTGGGGAAATGTAATGACGTGGTTTAGAAATCATCGTCTTAGGCAAGGGGACGCTAGAGGGTGTCCTCCCTGCCCTAGCCCAGATCCTTGATTTGCAAGCGCAGCAAGACTGAGCGACCGCAATCCATCAAGGAAGCCTGGACTTTGATGATAGTTTTTCTAGGCTTTAAATACAAGGAAATCGAAGAGATTTAATCCCATCTATTGTAGTTAGCGAAAATGATTTTCAATAGTCTCTTTTCTACAAAAGCTACTTTCGAAACAAATTTTTCTATATCGAAAACAACTTTCAATAAGAGGGGTAGAACGAATGAAATATAAGACTATCTGCAGGATAGGTTAGCGGGGTTAACCCATCCTGTTCAAGGCTTTGATGCGTTATGGCTGCCCCCAACGCATCCTACTTACGACTCTGATGAGCAAATCCTGATTGAACCGTGATGGCAACGCCTAAATTGTGGTGTGAAGGCTAGAGGTAAGCATGGACATGGGTCGGGTCGAACAACCAGAGAGGCCAGCCGCCCAGGACATGATTAGTCCTGGATTGCTGAAGGAAGCCCTAAATCGAGAGGGTTTCCGGCTGACGGTACAACGCCAAAAAATTCTGGCCCTGTTTGAAGCCAGTGCGAACCGCCATCACCTCAGTGCCGAGGAAATCCACCAGCACTTGAGTGACCAGGGCGAAAAAATTAGCGTGTCCACCGTGTATCGTGCACTACATGTGATGGTGAAACTGGGTCTTTTGCAGGAGCTAGAACTGGCGGAAGGGCGCAAATACTACGAACTCAAAAGCCCCGTTTGGCAGCAGCATCACCACCTAGTCTGCGTGCAGTGCGGCGATGTGCAGGAATTTGAAGACGATGCTATTACTAGCGTCACCACCCAAGAAACCCAGGATCGGGGCTTTGCCTTGCTGAATGGCCAATTTACCGTCTATGGTCTCTGCCCCCGCTGCCAAGGACAGATGGGAATTTAGACCCATGAGGATCGGGGCACATGGCAAGTTTTTAATGTAGCACCATGACCATGAGAGGAATAAACACCAGCACCAGCAGGCCAAATACTAGGTAATTGCCTTGGCGGGGATCAAAATCCTTAAAAATTACTCGCCAGCGGAGTTTGATCACGTAACGGCCCAGCAGTATATCAAACAGGGCCATGAATATCGCAAGGAGGAGGCCTAGGGCCAGTAGGGATCTAGGACTGACCAGCCCCAACCGAGGCACCCAAAGGTAGCAGACCATAAACAGCAGCATGGTGCCGCTAATCAGGCTCAGTTTTTTGGCCCGTTTGGTGCCAATTTTAGGGGCCAAAAACGCATTACGTAGGATACCGTGCAAGGTCTCTACCCCCGCCAAGGTGACGCAAAGGGCTATGATATTGAGGGCTAAGGGTATTGAATCCATGGCATTGTTAGTCTATGGAATACTAGCCAAAGACCACCGTGCGATTGCCATACACCAAGGTACGGCTGTGCAAATGCAGACGCACCGCACGGGCTAGAACGATGCGCTCCATATCTTTGCCTTTGCGGATCAGTTCCTTCACGTCGTCGCGGTGGCTAATGCGAACGACATCTTGTTCAATAATCGGGCCTTCATCTAAATCTGAAGTGACGTAGTGGGCCGTTGCACCAATAATTTTTACTCCCCGTTGGTGAGCTCGCTGGTAGGGGTTGGCTCCCATAAAGGCCGGCAAAAAGGAATGGTGAATGTTGATAACGTTGCCATAGGCGTTGAGGAAATCCGGCGAGAGCACCTGCATATATTTGGCCAACACCACTAGGTCGATGTTGTACTCCTTCAGCAGCGTCAGTTGCGTTTGCTCCTGCTCGACCTTGGTGTCTTTGGTGATGGGAATATGGTGAAAGTCAATGCCAAACTGGTCGGCGATGGGCTTTAGCGTGGCGTGGTTGCTAATAATTAGGGGAATTTCCGCCTTAAATTCCTTGGCCTGGTGTCGCCACAGCAAATCTAGCAGACAGTGATCTTGATGACTCACCCAAATCGACAGGCGGGGCACATCATCGGAAAAACTCAGCCGCCAGGTGGCCCCCAGGGGTTGGGCAATGGCGTTAAAGGCAGGGCCAATGATCTCACGGGGCAGGTTGAAGCCCTCTAACTCCCACTCCAGCCGCGACAGAAATAGCCCTGCCTCCGGGTCGCAGTGCTGGTCGGCATGGAGAATATTGCCACCATTGGCATAAATGAAGTTAGCCAGCTTGGCCACCAGCCCCTTTTGGTCGGGGCAAGACACCAACAAAATCGCCGTCGGAGAACCCATA
>CAZWNR010000143.1:0-8478 GCA_964635665.1 uncultured bacterium
GCCCCACCTGGCCACCCCGGGCTGGGGTGTGGGGTCGGGAGGGGCGATCGCCAATACCTAGCCCATGCTTGCCCTTGGGGTTAGCCATATTGTGGCGGCTGGGGTACTGGCGGGGGGGGCTTGGTTCCATCGCCAGCGCCTCCCCGCGAGCTTGGCCGCTGCCCAGGGCAACGCCAGCGCCTTTCACTTCGAGTGGGGCGATGCCAAAAAGCTAGGCTTCATTTTGGGCCATCACCTGATCGTCCTGGGGCTGGGAGCGCTGTTGCTGGTGCTCAAGGCCACTCGCTTCGGCGGGCTGTACGATGCGGCCCTGGGTGAGGTTCGCCTGGTCACCGATCCGACCCTCGGTTGGGATACCCTCTGGAGCTATCGCACCCATCTGTTCGATGTCAATAACCTGGAGGATTTGGTCGGTGGCCATGTCTACGTGGCGGTGCTGCTGATCGCCGGTGGGGCTTGGCACATTTTAGTGCCTCCGTTTAACTGGGTGCGGCAGCGGTTTCTGTTCTCTGGCGATGGCATTTTGGCCTATTCGCTGTTTGGCATTGCCCTAGCGGGGTTTGCGGCCTCCTACTACTGCGGGTTTAACACGCTGGCCTATCCCACCGAGTTCTATGGGCCAGCCCTCCAGCTTAAGTCGGCCTTTTTGCCCAGCTACTTCGATCCCAATCGACTGCCCGGTGCGGGCTATTCCTCGCGCACTTGGTTAGCCAATGCCCACTTTTATCTGGCCTTTTTCTTCCTCCAAGGGGGACTATGGCACTATCAGCGGGCCATGGGCTTTGATCTGGCTGGCTTGTTTGCCACCTGGCGACAGGCCAAACTGGAGGCCAGTGAAAACCCCACCCTGGCTTACCAAAAGCCGATGCAAAATGCCCCCTCGCCCCAGCGTCAGGTGCAATACGGAGCTCCCGACCTGGAGCCCCAGCCCCTGTTGGCCATAGAACAGTCCTTTGGGGAGTTTCTCTATCGGCCCTCCCAGGGCATTGCCACCCCTGACCTGACTCAGGTCAATGGGGTACGTACCACGCTCTACCAAACGGCGTTTCGTTCTCGCCACTACCGGTTCTATCAACGGGCGACTCAAACAGCAAAGGCGGAATTTGGCTACGGCGGTGGGAGATCCGCTGGGTGTTTGTACGAGCCAGCTAAGGCCCCTGCAAGCCCCGGTGCTTACCCCACGCCTCTGCCCTCGGTGATGTATGAGCCGAGCCACAGCCCTGATCAGACCGCCACGGTCGCCCTTGAGGTAATTGCTCCAGCACCTTGATAGGCCTAGGTTCGATCAACCCACACTAAATCCATTCTGGTGTGCCCGGTTTCTTCACGGAACCGGGTTTCTTTTCTTGGGGCAGGGCGACCCACAGAAGGCGGCAGCGGCTAGCCAGTTGACCAGTAGGGAACGGACAGAAAAGGCCAAGAACTGGTGGAAGAAGAGTAGTTAAGTCTGGTGAACCGTAGCTATTAGAGGAAAACTTTACAACCCGGAAGCTTTTTTGCAGGGTTGGTTAATTAGCATTGGGACAAGCTTTGTGGAAAGGCTATGTCCCGACGATTAGAACGACTTCTACAAATAGACGCCCTGCTTAGAAGTGGCAGGCGGCAAACAGCGGATTCTCTTGCGGATGCCGGCGTCGCATAATTGAAAGATGAGTTAGGGTGCGGAGTTCGTCGCGGGTGAGACCGTAGAGGACGTGGAATTTGGATTGGATACTACTCCCGCAGGCTGGCCTTGAGATACACCAGCGAAGACTGCCAGGGGATAGTTTGGCCTGTAAGTTGGCGTTGGCAGAGGGTTTGAAGGGCAGCTAGATCTTTGGCCGACAGGTGGGTGGCCATCTGGTCGCGGTAGCTGGGGGGGTGGTGATCCGCTGTAAACCAGCGTTGCAGCAGGGCTTCCGAGAGATAGACTTCCGTGTGCAGCAGGTCGGTGGATAGATCAACTGCAAAGCCTGCCTGCCGCAGGAGGGTTTCTAGGGTGTCGGCCTGCCAATTAAAGCGGGGATCATCGCTGGATTGTAGGGCGTGTTCTTCGGCTTCCTGCCAGCGTTTTGTCAGGGCTTTGCTGAGGGCTGATGTCTCCACCAGGTTGGAAATGCGCTGGCTGTGGCGGGGGATGGCTTCTACCAACAGCACCACACCCCCAGGGGCCAACCATCGGCGCAGAACCTCCACAAAGCGTTCTCGGTTGACGGCTTGGCCAAAGGCATTGCGGCCCACAATGCGTTCAAAGGCCAGATCAGGGCTGTGGGCCGCCAGATAGGCGGAGAGCGCTTCGTAGTCGGCGTGGACGAGGACGGGTCGGTGGAGTTCGGACAGGGCGGCGGTTTGCTCGGTGAGGGCAGCATAGTCTTGGGCGTTGTGAACCCTAGCGTAGACCTGGCCTTCGGGCACACGGCGCAGGGCTTCCCAGGTGAGTAATCCCGTGCGGGCATGGAGATCCAACACCCGATGGTGGCGCTGGGGTGGGGCGAGGTCAAACAGGCGGTCTCGTACCTGGCCGAGTTGGGCTCCGGCTTGGCTGAGGGTGCGTTGCAGCCAGCGATCACGGGCCGGATCGTCGGGGCTGTAGGTGAGCACGTCCGGCAGAACGCTCGATCCATCCACCAACGCCGCCAGTTGGGCCTCTCGCCGTTGGGCCACCTGGGTTTGCAGTGCCGCCTCATAGCCCTGACGGGAGGGCTGATAGAACACCTGCCCCTGGAGTCCGCTCGGCAAATACTGCTGCGCCACCCAATGATCGCGGTAGGCATGGGGATAGAGATAACCCTGGCCGTGGCCTAGGTCAGCCTTGTCGCGGTTGGCGTCCCGCAAGGGATTAGGTACCGTCGCTTCGCGCTCCCGTTCCACCGTGGCCAGGGCCTCAAAAAAGCCCATGGTGCTGTTGGATTTAGGGGCCGTCGCCAAATACAGCGTCGCCTGGGCCAGGGGATAGCGTCCCTCCGGCATCCCAATGCGGTCGAAGGCTTCGGCGCAACTGGTCACCATCGCCACCGCCTGGGGGTCGGCCAAACCCACATCTTCGCTGGCCAGAATAATTAGCCGCCGCAGAATAAACCGAGGATCTTCCCCGGCATAGACCATGCGGGCCAGCCAGTAGAGGGCAGCATCGGGGTCGGAACCGCGCACACTTTTGATGAAGGCGCTGATGGTATCGAAGTGGGCGTCCCCTTCCTTGTCGTAGAGCACCGCCCGCCGCTGGATCGATTCCTCCGCCACTGTTAGGGGGATGGTGATTTGCCCGTCCTCCCCAGCCGGAGTGGTTTCCACCGCCAGTTCTAGGGCATTCAGCAAGGCCCGCGCATCGCCGTTAGCCACATTAACGAGGTGATCCAGAGCCTCCGGTTCCAGCTGAATAGGCCGATTGCCGTAGCCCCGTTCTGGGTCGGTCAATGCCTGATGCACCACCCGCCGCAGTTCCTCCGGCCCCAGGGATTGCAGTTGGAATAAACGGGAACGGCTGACCAGGGCTTTGTTCACCTCAAAGTAGGGATTTTCCGTGGTGGCCCCAATCAAAATCACGGTGCCGTTTTCCACCCAGGGCAGCAGCGCATCCTGCTGAGCCTTGTTGAACCGATGCACCTCATCCACAAACAAAATCGTGCGGCGACCATAGCGCCCCCGCAACTCCTGGGCCTGGGCAATGGCCTCCCGCAAATCTTTTACCCCCGCCAGCACCGCATTGACCGCGATAAAGTGGGCGCTGGTGGTGTTGGCGATGATCTGGGCCAGGGTGGTTTTGCCCGTCCCCGGTGGGCCAAAGAAAATCAACGACGACAGCTGGTCGGCCTGAATTGCCCGCCGCAGCAAGCGCCCCGGCCCCACCACCGCATCCTGGCCAATGAACTCATCCAACGTGCGAGGCCGCATCCGCGCCGCCAGGGGAGCCTCCCGGTCAATCTGGGCTTGGCGATTGTGGTCAAACAGATCCATAGTTAAGCCGCCGCACGATACACACGTTCCGGTTTATATACTGCTGGAACACCTGTAAATACACTACCTTCGAGAGGCTTTCCACCGCCGCCGCCGAGTAGTCTAGTCCTCTACGGGTAGCCCAGTGCTGTTGTGTGATGCAGTAGCAGGTTTGGGGTAGATCGGGGCAGCGGAAATAGGTTGGCCCCTAAATTCAGGGTTCGCGCACGGCGAGAGATTCATGGTTGTCGGGGTTGGCAAACTTGATGACCCATAGCCAGGGATCTCGGCATTCGCCGTCGGTGGTGGAATAGTGGACGCGGATGGCGTCACGGATGAGGGTGTACTTTGAGCCGTTAGGAGCTAAGGTGACCATCCTCCTGGGCGATGCGGCGGCTGAGCCAAAAGACGGGCAGCAGCCCCACCAGAATAATCGCTAGGGCGGGGGCGGAGGCTTCCACTAGGCGTTCATCGGCAGCGTATTGGTAGACCCGCACTGCTAGGGTATCGAAGTTGAAGGGGCGGATAATCAGGGTGGCGGGTAGTTCCTTCATCACATCCACAAATACCAGCATGATGGCCGTCAACAGGCTGCTGCTGAGCAGGGGCAGATGCACTTGGATGAGGGTTTGGCGGGGGCTCTGGCCCAGGCTGCGGGCGGCATCGTCGAGGGAGGGCTTGATTTTGGTGAGTCCGGCTTCTACAGCTCCAAAGGACACGGCCAGGAAGCGCACCAGATAGGCAAAAATCAGCGCCACGATGGTACCGCTGAGCAGCAGCCCTGTGGAAAATCCTAGATTTTGGCGCATCCAGCCATCGATGGCATTGTCAAACCGGGCCAGGGGAATCAGGGTGCCCACGGCAATCACCGCACCGGGCACCGCATAGCCCAGGTTGGCCCCTTGGACGCCCAGCCGCAGCCAGGGGGTGCCATTCAGCCGCAGCCCGTAGGCCATCACTAGGGCCATGGCCATGGCAATCAGGGCGGTTAACACCGCGAGGATCAGGCTATTGAGGCTGAGGGTAACAAAGTCGCCGTTGAGGGTGTCCTCGGCGTTTCGCAGAGTCATGGCCAGCAGCAAGCCCGTGGGGACGATCAGCCCCAGCAGCACCGGAATGCCGCAGGCCAACCCAGCCGCCAGCGCACGAATCCCCGTCAAAGGGTAGCGGGAGGGGGCGGCTGCGGCCATGCTTTGATAGTAGCGAGATCGACGGCGAGACCGTTGCTCAATCCACACCAGGGCGAAGATAAACAAAAGCAGCACCGCCGAAAGCTGCACGGCGGCGGGGCGATCTCCCATGCCAAACCAGGTGCGGTAGATGCCTGTGGTGAAGGTGGGCACACTAAAGTAGGCCACGGTACCAAAGTCGTTGAGGGTTTCCATCAGGGCTAGGGCTACCCCCGCCGCAATGGCCGGACGGGCCAGGGGCAGCGCTACCCGCCAAAAGCTGCGCCAAGGCCCACAGCCCAGGGAACGACTGGCCTCTAGGGTGGCGGTGGACTGTTCTGCAAAGGCCACCTTCGTCAATAAATAGACGTAGGGATAGAGGGTGAGGCTAAACAGCAGAATCGCCCCCGGTAGGGAGCGAATATTGGGGAACCAGTACTGTTCGGCCTGTTCCCAGCCAAACAGCCCTCGCCAAAAGGTTTGCACGGGGCCAAAATATTCCAGGGTGTCGGTATAGACGTAGGCCAGAATGTAGGCCGGAGCCGCCAAGGGCAGCAGCAGCAGCCACTCAAACCCGCGCCGCCCCGGAAACTGACAGGCACTGACTAACCAGGCGGTCCCTACTCCGATCACCAACACTCCCAAGCCCACCCCCACCATCAGCACCAGGGAATTGCGGATATACTCCGGCAGCACCGTGGAAGCCAAGTGCCCCCAGGCGTCACTGGTGCCCGTCAGCACGCTGGCGAGAATGATCAGCACCGGAGACACCATCACCAGGGCAATCAACGACACCGCCACCGTCCAGCCATCGGGCCAGCGCAACGGCAATTTAGACGCGAGGATAGGGCGATCCATAGGGCTTAATGCTACTCATTCTCTTTAGCTTAGAGCAGAGTACCACCCACAGGTGCCGCCCAAGGAGTTTTCGCCGGAGTTTCAGCCAGAGAGTCATCCCGAATCCGAATTCCATACTCCCGATTCCCAGTCTGTCAAACCGTAGGTGGGGGCGAGGTCTCCTCGCTCGCTGATACCGGGGGTAAGCCAGCAGGATTGAGTATCAGCCGCCCCTAGCCTTTCTTTTGCAGGGAAATGGGGATCGCACCGGGGTCAATCGCCGACTCTGCCAGCCAGGTCAACAGACTTTGTTTGAGTTGGTTCAGGTCTCGGTAAAATTCCTGTTTCACAAACTGGCCTAGGGCGTCTAGGGGCGAGAAGGATTCCCCCGGTTGCCAGCCAATGTCTTGGGCAATGGGCGTTGTGTGACTTCCGGGCAAAATCTGTACTGTGGTGGCCTCTGGGAAACGGGGCACCAGCACCTCGGACAGGGGGCGGGTTTGATCGAGGGTGTCGTTACGGAACTTAATCAGCAAATTGCGCGCCACCGGATACTGATCTCGCACCAGGGCCAGGGTGGCCTCCGGGCTAGGGGTAAACTCCACATCCAGGGCGGGGCTAAACTGCACCACCTGTTCCAAAAAGGGAATCGACCGCTTAGCCGGATAGTTGTTAAAGCTCAGGTACATATTGCCCGACCGTTCCACCTCCCACAGGCTGTTGATCAACAGGTGAACCTTACAGCCCATGCTGTGGCCCAGACCGTACACCGGCAGGTAGGGGTCGTTAATGCCCATCCGCTGATCGAGATAGCGCAGGGCCTGACTAAAGGTTATCAACACCTCCTCGGCAATCACCTCATGGTCAAAGGTGTTGATAAAGGGCGTGGCCACAATGAGGTAGTCCTGGGCCGCCAGGTTTTCCAGCAGCCAGCGGTAGGTGATACTAGGAGCCGCCGATACAAAGGCTCCGCCCAAAAAATGAATAATGGCCCTCGGTTGGGGGGGGATCAAAATCCAGTTGCCCGCCACTTCTTGCCAGTTGGCCACTCCACTCGCCATCGCTGCCACCGCTTACCCCATCTGACCATCCGTTTACCTTACTTAATGTAGCGAAAGAACGACGGGAAATCTGAAGGGAGGCCCTTGTCCACCAGAAGCCCCCAGGGCCCAGCGTTTTTGTCGTGACGTGAATGCTTTGAGCTAGGATGATAACGATTATCATTTCCTGGAAACAATGGCTAAACCATATAATCTAGCCAGCCTAGGGTTGGCCATGGCGGCAGTGGCTCTGGGGGGGTGCGCCAGTCGTGAAACAACCGACACCGGGGCGACGGGGGATCCGGCTCTACGGCCCCAGGTGGTGGCCACAAGCAGTATCATCTGCGACCTGGCGCAGCAGATTGCCGAAGATAGCATCGACCTAGCCTGTCTGATGGCACCGGGGCAAGATCCCCATACCTTCCAGGCCCGCCCCTCGGATCGGCAGATGGTCGATGGGGCGGATCTCGTGCTCTACGACGGCTACAACTTTGCCCCCTCGGTGCTCAGCATCGTGACGGCCAGTCCAAATCCAGCCCCCAAGGTTGCGGTTCTCGAAATGGCGGTTCCGAATCCCCTGATGGGGCAAGGGCACGACCATGACCACGACCATGGCGACGACCATGGCCACGGTGAGTCTGAACAGGGCGACCACGACCATGGTGACGAGCACGGCCACGGTGAGTCTGAACAGGGCGACCATGACCACGGCCATGACCACGAAGAGACTTCTGGAGACTCGGCCCAGGGCGAGGCCGCTAGTCTTGTACCCGATCCGCACATCTGGCACAATGCTCGCCACAATGCCGCTATGGTCGAAGTCATTGCCACAGCGTTGTCCGAGGTGAACCCCGATCTATCCAGCCAATACCAAGCCCAGGCCGACCAACTCACTACCCAGTTCACCACCCTCGATCAGTGGATTCAAGACCAGGTCAGCACGGTACCGGAGGCCAATCGGCGTTTGGTGACCACCCACGATGCTTTTCGCTATTTTGCGGAGGCCTATGGCTTTGAAATCAAAGGAGCCCTCAGCGGTCTTAGTACCGAGGCCCAACCCTCTCCTAGGGCTTTGACAGCCCTGGTGGATCAGATCAAAGCGGCCACCGTGCCCGCCATTTTTGCCGAATCCACCACCAATCCAGCCTTGATTCAAACCGTGGCCAACAATGCCGGTGTAGCCGTGGCCGAGCAACCCCTCATGGTCGAAGGGCCAGGGGGGCCGGACAGTGTTGCCCCCAACACCCAGGCGATGCTTGTGGTCAACACTTGCACTATCGTCAACGCCTTGGGGGGCACCTGCGACGAAGCCAAAGCACCCCTGTAAATCGTAGGGATCAGGCAATCCCGCGATCCAGGACATCGTAAGGGTCAGGAGACCTGACCCTTTGACCCCTCCTGACCCTTTGACCGATCTGAATCTTGGTAGGTTTTGTCAATCAAGCCGCTTCACCTATCCCAACCCCTAGGCTGGGAGGGAGGCCAGAGGACGCTTTTCTTCGGGGATCGGAGCGCTGAGG
>CAZWNR010000144.1:0-8476 GCA_964635665.1 uncultured bacterium
AGCCGTTCCACCATGGCCGCTGCCCGCTGCCGTCGTACCGCTAGTCGCTCCTGCAAAGCCGGATTCAACGCTTCCCGATTCGGATAAAACCCCAGCACATGGAGCGACCGCCCGTTTTCCGTGGTGCTCAGTTCCACCCCCGGCACAATGTCCAGGGTATCCCCCGCCGCTGAGAACGCCTCATCCCAGCCCGCCAGGGTGTCGTGATCGGTAATGGCCAGGGCTTTGATTCCCGCCGTGATCGACTCTTTCACCAGATCGGTTGGAGAAAGGGTGCCGTCGGAATAGGTGGTGTGGTTGTGCAGGTCGAGCATGGGAAGAGGAAATCAGGGAAAGGGGCGGATCAAATGCTTGAAGGAGAGGCTAAGCGCATGGGCGCAGGTTCTAGCTGGGTCGCTTTTATTCTACCGCCCGTGTTCCAGCGTAGTCGGTGCAGGGATAGCCACGGAAAAGCCAACTTGTGAAGCCAGTCTAAAGGTTGGGGAGGATTGGGGTCTGGGCTTCTTACCATGGGGAAAGTTCCCAGGAAGAGGGATTTTGGCTCACCGTCTGATACCTCTTCCCTAGCGGCCTATTCCGACTTACCAAGGTATCTCCATGACGGACATGACGGACTATCAACCCACCGATACGGCCTTTGCGGTGGATCGAGACTGCAAAACTCTGTCGCGCCACGTCCTAGAACAATTGCAAAGCTTCAGCCCCGATGCCCAGGATCTGAGCGCCCTGATGAACCGCATTGCCCTGGCCGGAAAGCTCATCGCCCGCCACCTGAGTCGGGCTGGGCTGATGGAATCGGTGCTGGGCTTTACGGGCGAAACCAACGTGCAGGGCGAGGCCGTCAAAAAGATGGATGTCTACGCCAACAACGTCTTTATTTCGGTGTTCAAGCAAAGCGGCCTCGTTTGTCGGCTGGCCTCCGAGGAAATGGAGCGGCCCTACTACATTCCCGAAAACTGCCCCATTGGCCGCTATACCCTGCTCTACGACCCCATCGACGGATCCTCCAATATCGACATCGATCTCAGCATTGGCTCTATCTTCTCCATCCGTCGCCAAACCGGAGAGGATTTCGATCAATCCGCCCAGGATCTCTTGCAAGACGGTCACCAGCAACTCGCGGCGGGCTATATTCTCTACGGCCCCAGTACTATGCTGGTCTACACCCTCGGTCAGGGGGTTCATGCCTTCACCTTGGATCCTAGCCTAGGGGAATTTATCCTCGCCGCCGAGAATATTAAGGTGCCTAGCCACGGCCCCACCTACAGCGTCAACGAAGGCAACTTCTGGCAATGGGACGACTCCATCCGCGACTTCACCCGCTATGTCCATCGCCACGAGGGCTATTCGGCCCGCTACAGTGGGGCCCTGGTGGCAGATTTTCACCGGATTTTGCTCCAGGGCGGTGTGTTTCTCTATCCCGGCACCGTCAAAAAACCGGAGGGCAAGCTGCGGCTGCTCTACGAAAGTGCCCCCCTAGCCCTACTGATTGAACAAGCCGGGGGCCGTGCCAGCACCGGCATTCAGCCCATCCTGGATATCGTGCCGACGGAATTGCACCAGCGCACCCCGCTGATCATCGGCAGCAGCGAAGACGTGGCCCTGGTGGAATCCTTTATCCACGACCACAGCCATCGGCAAAGTCGAAGCGCCGAGTCAAGTACCCATTAACCAATTAAGGTTGTTTCGGTGGTTGGGTGCTTCGATCCATGGGTTTCAGCAGGCGGCTGATGGCGACGTAGTTGGATTTCCAAATGCACCAGCAGGGCGTTCACATCGGCGGGATTGACGCCCCCAATGCGGGAAGCTTGACCAATAGTGAGGGGTTTCACCTGGTTGAGTTTCTCACGGGCCTCTTTAGAAAGGGTGTCGATCGCCATGTAGTCGAGGGTTTCGGGCAGTTTGCGGTTGGCGTTTTTGGCGACTTGATCAATCTGGTTTTGCTGCCGCTGAATGTAGCCGGAGTATTTAATGTCGATTTCGGCCCCTTCTTTTTCTTCGCGGTTGAGGGCAGGATTGCCTAGGCCGTAGCGATCCAAATCCACGTAATGGAAACCGGGACGACGCAGCAGGTCGGCCAGGGTGATGGATCCTTTGATGCGCTGATCGGTGTCGGCGGCGATTTGCTGGCCGACGGCATCGTTTTCCTTAACGCGGGTGCTGTGCAGACGCTCTTTTTCGGCGGCGATGTGGTCGTACTTGTGGGTGAACAGTTCCCAGCGGCGGTCGTCAATTAGGCCGATTTCCCGTCCCAATGGAGTTAGCCGTTGGTCGGCGTTATCAGACCGCAGCAGGAGGCGATACTCCGAGCGGGAGGTCAGCATTCGGTAGGGCTCCCGCAGATCCTTGGTACAGAGGTCGTCTAGCAGGGTGCCGATGTAGCTGCCTTCGCGGGGCAGAATCAGCAGGTCTTGGCCCTGCACCAATCGGGCCGCGTTAACCCCGGCCACAAAGCCCTGGGCGGCGGCCTCTTCGTAGCCGGTGGTGCCGTTGATTTGTCCGGCGCAGAACAGCCCCTCCACCCGCTTGGTCATCATGGTGGGATAGCACTGGGTGGCGGGTAGATAGTCGTACTCCACGGCGTAGGCGGGGCGCAGCATGGCACAGTGCTCCAAACCGGGCAGAGTACGCAGCATAGCCAGTTGCAGTTTTTCTGGCAGTCCGGTGGAGAAGCCCTGGACGTAGATTTCGGGGATATCGCGCCCCTCTGGTTCCAGGAAAATTTGGTGGCTTTCCTTGTCGGCAAAGCGGACGATTTTGTCCTCAATGCTGGGGCAGTAGCGGGGGCCTTTGGACTCCACCCAGCCGCCATAGATGGGCGACAGGTGAATGTTGTCTTGGATCAGGCGATGGGTTTCGGCGGTGGTGCGGGTGAGGTGGCAGGGCATCTGCTCCCGCTCCACCCAGACCTCTGGGTCAAAGCTGAACCAGCGCACGTCCTCATCACCGGGCTGAGGTTCCAAAATGTCGAAGTTGATGGAGCGACGGTCTACCCTGGCTGGGGTGCCCGTTTTCAGCCGTCCCGTTTCAAAGCCCAGGCGGTTGAGGGTATCGGTCAGCCCCTCGGCGGCAAACTCTCCGGCCCGACCCGCCGCCATGGATTTGTCGCCAATCCAAATCGTGCCGCCCAAAAACGTCCCGGTCGTCAAAATCACCGCCCGACAGCCAAAGGTAACGCCAAAGTAGGTCTGAACGCCGATCACCTCGTCGTTTGGCCCCAGCAGCAAGTCCGTCACCATGCCCTCGCGGATGGTTAGGTTTGCCTGGTTTTCCACGATGGTCTTCATCGCGGCGGCGTATTCCCGCTTGTCGGTCTGCGCCCGCAATGCCCACACCGCAGGGCCACGGGAATTGTTGAGGATGCGCTTTTGCAGGTAGGTGCGGTCGGCCATTTTGCCAATTTCGCCCCCCAGGGCATCCACCTCATGGGTAAGCTGAGACTTCGCAGGGCCACCCACCGCCGGATTACAGGGTTGCCACGCAATTTTGTCCAAATTCAGTGTAATCATCAACGTGCGACAGCCCAGCCGCGCCGATGCCAGAGCCGCCTCGCAGCCGGAATGCCCCGCGCCAACCACGACGACATCGTATTCATCCAAAAAATCAGCGGTATCGGGGGCAATCATGGGCGTTGGGCAAAGGGTGAATCGATGGGCAATAGGAAAATGAGGCGAGGAAGTTCGAGTGACTTCAATGCCGTAATGTCCTGATCGGCAAAGTTGTAATGGTTAAGCTTCTGCTAAACCATCCTACCTAATCTATCGTGTGCCTGGGAAATTCCAGGAAACCGATGCCTTAGGAGTGAAATTCCCTCGCCTGTTTGAATTAGGCACTAGGGTAACCAGGGATATTGGCGGAAATCAGGGGGGCGTTTGTCGAGGAACGCCTGTTTCCCTTCGGCCCCTTCTTCGGTCATGTAGTAGAGCAGGGTGGCGTTTCCGGCAAGTTCCTGGAGGCCCGCCTGTCCGTCGCAGTCGGCGTTGAAGGCGGCTTTGAGGCAGCGGATGGCCAAGGGGCTTTTTTGCAGAATTTCCTGTGCCCACTGAACACCCTCGGATTCCAGTTGCTCCACGGGCACCACACAATTGACCAGGCCCATGGCTAGGGCTTCCTGGGCATTGTATTGGCGGCAGAGGTACCAGATTTCCCGCGCTTTTTTCTGACCGACTAGCCGCGCCAGGTAGCTCGCTCCAAAGCCACCGTCAAAACTGCCTACTTTTGGCCCAGTTTGGCCAAAAATGGCGTTGTCTGCGGCAATGCTGAGGTCGCACACCACATGGAGCACGTGGCCCCCGCCAATGGCGTAGCCCGCCACCAGGGCAATCACCACCTTGGGCATGGATCGGATCAGCCGCTGCAAATCCAGCACGTTTAGCCGAGGGGTGCCATCTTCATCCACATAGCCGCCCTGGCCGCGCACGCTTTGGTCGCCGCCAGAGCAAAAGGCGTACTTGCCATCGGTGTGGGGACCAGCCCCGGTGAGTAGCACCACCCCGATGCGGCTGTCCTCCCGCGCATTGACGAAGGCGTCGTAGAGTTCCGAGACGGTTTTGGGCCGAAAGGCGTTGCGCTTGTGGGGCCGATTAATGGTGATTTTGGCGATGCCGTCGGCCTTTTCGTAAATGATGTCTTCGTAGGGTTTAACCGAGTGCCATTCAACCTGCATGGGGCGCTTATCCAGAACTGTATCCATTTTCCAATATTTCAGCCTCTCACACCCTTGCCCCCTTAGGATCGCCTCGGCACCCAGCCGCCCCCTAACCCTTGCCGGGCTTGACGCCCCCAGTCGGCCAAGCACGGATCCCCTAGGTCAACGCCCTCCCCCCGTCCACCGAAATGCCGAGGGGAATGATACTATCTTGGAGCTTCAGCGCTATCCCCAGGGCTTCAGGGGGGATGTTGTGGCCAAGGACACCCTAGGAGAGACTCGTAGGACGGTTATGCAGACGCGGATTTTGGGGAAGCAGGATATTCTGACGGGCTACGATGCCGTATGTCCGCTTTATCCACATCTGCCGTCGGTGAGCCACTGGCGAGCCTGGGAGTACGCAGGCTACCAGCACTATCACCTCAGGGGAGACATTCTGGATCTAGGCTGTGGCGATGGCCAATACTTTCGGCTGCTGTGGCCCCAGACGGGCGATGTGGTCGGGGTAGACATTAACCCCGTGGCGGTCAGCCTAGCCCAGGACAGTGGCGTTTATAAGACCGTTCATCTCACGGAAGCCCACCAAGTCCCCGAGCCCGATGGACGGTTTGATCACGTCTTTGCCAACTGCTCCCTAGAGCACATGGATGAACTAGACGCGGTGCTGGCGGAGGTGTATCGCTGCCTGAAGCCAGGGGGAACCTTGCTCTGTAGTGTGGTCACCCACCGCTTTATCGAGTGGGCCTGGCTAGGGCAACTGATGGCCCAGGCCGGATTTCATGAAGCGGCCCAGGCCCTCAACCAAGACTTCCTAGACTTCCACAACCTCGCCAATCCCCTCACCCCAGCGGAATGGGAGCAGCGTTTTTTGAAGGCCAATTTGGTAACCGAGGATCACATCCCGATTTTGCCTCAGCACAACAGTAGCGTGTTTTTATTCATCGACAGCCTTTGGCACCTAAGACAGGTCGGAGGGGGCGAGGTGGGGCATCAGGTGCTTCCGGCCTTGGCCACCAACCCCAACTTTCCCGGCGGGTTTCGCTCGGTCTTGGCGGGGCTGTTGGATATGGAAATCGACTGGCTAGACTGTAGCGGAGCTATTTTCCACGCCAGAAAGCCCATGGCCTGACCTCCCCCTTAACCCCAGGGCCCGTTGGTTTTGTTCCGTTGAGTTAAGCCCTAGCGCCGCCCACGGGTCTGGCCCCACTCAACCTACAGCAATCCCTTCTTTCGCCGTGTCGTACCCCTACGGGACATGGAAAATTGGCGGATTCAGGGGCATCAATGGTTTCCTGGGCCAGCCGTTTCCCTAGGCTTCTACCGCCGCGCCAACACCCATGGTCGGGAAATCTGTCGGTTCATCGGACTGGCCGAGGGCAGCCTTGACGAGCCCCAGGAACAGCGGATGCGGCGTACTAGGGCGAGACTTGAATTCGGGGTGAAACTGGCTGGCAATGAAGAAAGGATGGTTGGGCAGTTCTACAATTTCCACCAGGCGACCATCGGGGGAGGTGCCGCTAACTTGGTAACCCGATTCTAGGAACAGGTTGCGGTAGGCGTTGTTGAACTCGTAGCGGTGGCGGTGGCGTTCGTAGACGACTTCTTCACCATAGAGGCGGCTGGCTAAGGTGTTGGGGGCCAGGCGGCAAGGGTAGAGCCCAAGGCGCATGGTGCCACCCAGATCGACTACGTCCTGTTGTTCGGGCAGAAGGCTAATGACGGGATTCGGCGTATCGGGCTGAAATTCGGAGCTATCGGCATTGTCGAGATGGGCCACATTGCGGCCCCATTCCACCACCGAGCACTGCATTCCTAGACACAGGCCCAAGAAAGGAATATCCCGTTCCCGCACATATTGAATGGCCTGAATTTTGCCGTTTACCCCACGGGTACCGAAACCACCGGGCACCACCACACCGTCCATCTGGCTAAGGTAGGCATGGGCACCGTTGACTTCGATGTCTTCGGAGTTGACCCAGTGAATATTGAGGGCCGCCTGGTGGGCAATGGCGGCGTGGCGCAGGGCCTCTACCACCGAGAGGTAGGCATCGCTCAGGCTGACGTACTTGCCAACAATGGCAATATCCAAGGGTTGGCTGGAGCTCGATAGCCCATTGACAAGCGCTTCCCAGGTTTCCAAATGGGGCTGGCGCGGCTCCATGGCCAAAATCTTCATGGCCTGTTCCGCGAGCCCTTCCCGCTCTAGGTTGAGGGGCACTTCGTAGATGCTGCTGGCATCCTGGCAGGTGACGACGGATTCCACAGAGACATCGCAGAATTCGGAAATTTTTTCCTTCATCGCCTCCGGCAGGGGCACCTGGCAGCGACAGACCAAAATGTCGGGCTGAATGCCGATGGATCGCAGTTCCTTCACCGAGTGCTGGGTGGGCTTGGTTTTCAGTTCCCCCGCCGAGGGAATCCAGGGAATCAGGGTAACGTGCATATACAGCACATCCTGGCGGCCCACATCTTTACGGAACTGGCGAATCGCTTCCAAAAAGGGTAGGGATTCAATGTCGCCAACGGTGCCGCCGATTTCCGTGATCACCACGTCGGGGTTGGTGTTGCGGGCTACCCGATGTACCCGATCCTTAATTTCGTTGGTGATGTGGGGAATCACCTGCACGGTGCCGCCCTGGTAGTCGCCTCGTCGCTCTCGGTTGATCACCGCCTGGTAAATCGAACCTGTGGTAACGCTGTTTAGCCGCGACATGGCCGTATCGGTGAAGCGTTCGTAGTGGCCCAAATCCAGGTCGGTTTCGGCCCCGTCTTCGGTGACAAACACCTCCCCGTGCTGGAAGGGGCTCATGGTACCGGGATCGACGTTGATGTAGGGATCGAGCTTGAGAATAGACACCGAGTAGTCCCGCGACTTCAGCAGCCGACCGAGACTAGCGGCCACAATCCCCTTACCAATACTGGAAACCACCCCACCCGTCACAAACACAAACTTGGTCATTGCTGCCAACCCCAGACCCTTAACCCGTTAATTGTGCCATATCCAGCTAGTCTCTAGCCCCCTGTCCTGTGGCTTATGGGCCAAGGGGTTGTATCGCATTCGCTAGGTTTCATACTGGTCTCCTGGGGTCAATTCCAGGCCCGATCCATCCAGCCTTTCGCCATTGATGAAGGCCCCATGGCCGCAATTGGGCTCCTAGAGGGCGCAGTCTTGGGAGAAAGACAAGTCCCGCCCCCCCTTTGTACTGCTCCCATTAAACCGCAAGGAATTCTTGAATGACGTCATTGGTGAGTTCGCTAGTGGGGCCATTGGCGACGATGGTGCCCCGCTGCATGGCGTAGTAATAGTCGGCCTGCCGCACAAAATGCAGGTGTTGTTCGACCAAAAGCACTGAAATCCCGGTCGTTTTAACAATTTTCTTCACCGCTGCCTCAATGTCGAGAATAATCGACGGCTGAATCCCCTCCGTGGGTTCATCTAGCACCAACAACTTGGGCCGCCCCATAATGGCGCGGGCAATGGCCAACTGCTGCTGCTGCCCACCGCTGAGGTCGCCCCCCATCCGATCCAGCATGGTTTCTAGCACTGGAAACAGTTCATAGATTTCGGCGGGGACTTCCTTTACCACCTTGCCCCGATTCCCTAAAGCCTCTTGGCCAATCAGCAAATTCTCCCGCACCGTCAGCCTAGGGATCACCTCGCGACCCTGGGGTACGTAGCCAATTCCCATGCGGGCGCGACGGTCGGGCGGTAGACCGTTGACACCCTGGCCCTCAAACCGAATTTCCCCGGTGCGGGACCGCAGTACGCCCATAATGTTCTTCAGCAGGGTGGTTTTACCCACGCCATTGCGGCCAATTTAACAGACC
>CAZWNR010000145.1:0-8372 GCA_964635665.1 uncultured bacterium
GCTGCGGCAGGGTCGAGCGCTTTTGGGATCTGCACCCGACCCTGGGTGAGGCTGTTATGCTGAACCAAGACACCAATGCAACCCATTTTGTTTGGGAGACCTGGAGAGATCTATGGGGCTGTTTGATCGTACCTTTCGTGCCCTGCGTGCCAACCTTAACGTCCTGGTGAATCAAGCCGAGGATCCGGAGAAAATCCTGGAACAGGCGTTGATGGAGATGGAGAGCAATCTGCTGCAACTACGGCAGGCCGTGGCCCAGGCCATTGCCACCCAAAAGCGCACGGAACGTCAGACGGCCCAGGCTAAGACCACGGCCCAAGAGTGGTACAACCGAGCAGAACTGGCCCTGCAAAAAGGCGATGAGGAGGCTGCTCGACAGGCCCTTACTCGCCGTCAAACGGCCCTAGAATCGGCCTTGGTGATGGATAAGCAACTGGATCAGCAGCGTCAGGTGGTGGTCTCCATGAAGGAAAACATGCACCGCCTAGAGGCCAAAATTGCCCAGGCCAAAACCCAAAAGGATCTCTACATTGCCCGCGCCCGTTCCGCCGAGGCATCCCGACGCTTACAGGAAATGATTGGCGGCAGCGGCACCACCACGGCGGCCTTCGACCGAGTAGAACAGCAGGTGCTTGATCTAGAAGCCCGTTCCGAGGCCGTGCAGGAACTCAGCGGCGACCCCCTAGAACGCCAGTTCACCGCCCTAGAGAATCCTAAAACCCCCGTAGAGCAAGAATTAGCCGCCATGAAAGCCCGCCTAGGCAATGGCGCTGCTTCCCCCGAAATCCTTCCCCCATCGAGCTGAGGGGCTAACCACACCTAAGGTCAGCCGTCGTCGGGGAATGCATTCCCTAGCTCAGTGCAAACGTCTGCTGAAGCCGACTAAAAACCTTTCAGTTCGGATGAGGCCAAGGATCAGGGGAAACCGGGAAATTCATCGCTGCCTGCGCTCCTTCTTCTAATCCTCTTTAGAGGATTTTAGCTTTGAGCCAAGGACTAGAAGTCCTTGGCTAGCCACAAACACCAGGGAATCCATTCCCTAGCTGACCGCAAACGTCTGCGGAGGCAGATGAAACGCCTTCCCAATAGAGATAGATGCAGGATTCGCTGAACCCAAACTCAGGGTTACTTCGCCTTAAATAACGGGATAATCCAGCCAGCGACAATGCTCACCAAAATGGCGATTTCTAGGGCGATCATGGCCGTCATCGGCTGAAACCAGCCTTTCCAAGCGCCCTGCTGCGTTGCGACCCACCATTGAGACAGATGATTGGGCCAGTGGGTAGGGCTGTCTTTGTCGCGAAACTGCCAGTTCAGCATAGAAAGCAGCAGCGGCGACCCGCCCACCCTAGCGTTCATCAACAGATGGAGAGCCATGGCCAGCACCATCACCACCCAGGAAATCAGGTGGGCGTAGTACCAGGCGTGGTAGAGTTCGCCATCGGGTAGCCAGGTGGATCCCATCATTTTGCCGCTGAAGAGGGCAAAGGTGAGGGCCAGCAGGGCCAGGGTATTGGTGATGCGGTTGAGGGTATACCACCAAACGGGCTTGCCGACTTGGGCGAGTTTATCCAGGGTGTCGGGCTGCACCAGCCGCCGCTGCCCTCGGTGGAAGGCATAGACCACAAAGGCGGGAAAAATCAGCAGCGTCCACAGCCCAAAGGTGCCGTGAATGCCCTCAATATCTGGAAACTTAGGCAGAGAGTGGCCACCCCAGCGGCCATCGTAGGTGTCGTAGGTCCAGTAGGCGGTGAAGATGGCGGCAATCAGACACAGGGCAGTGATGCCGTGCAAAACCCGCAGCAAAAAGGGCTGGTAGGGGGCAGCGGGCGTGGCTTTTTTCGACATGGTTGGGATCGGCGGAGTATAACCTTAAAGTCTTCAGGATCCTATTTTAGGGCTTGGATTTCGGCCTGCTGGGTCTCTGCCTGCTGCACCATCTGGAGGGCGCGTTGCACCACCTCCACCCCGGCATTGGGTTTGCAGGATTCCTCCGTGAGGATGCGTTTCCAGTGGCGGCTGCCCGGTTGCCCCGCAAACAGCATCAGCAGATGGCGGGTAATTTTGTTCAGCTTCAGCCCACGGCTCGTCCAGTGGTCGATGTAGGGCAGCAGGGTTTCGACCACCTGAAACCGAGGTAAGGGATCTTCCGTGGCCCCAAAAAAGCGCTGATCCACCTCAGCAAAGAGGTAGGGATTGTCGTAGGCGGCGCGGCCAATCATCACCCCATCCACTTGTTGAAGATGGTTCGCGACCTGATCGAGGGTGACAATGCCGCCGTTAATCTCAATCCACAGGTGGGGAAAGTCTTGCTTGAGGCGGTACACATCCCCGTAGCGCAGGGGCGGCACGGTGCGGTTATCTTTTGGGCTAAGGCCCTGGAGCCACGCCTTGCGGGCATGGACCGTAAAATGCCGACAGCCCGTTTGGGCCACGGTGTCCACAAAATTCACCATGTCCTCGTAGCGGTCGAGGTCGTCTACCCCAATGCGGTGCTTCACGCTCACGGGTAGGGAACTCGCGGCCCTCATCGCCGCCACCGCCTCGGCCACCCGCTGGGGCTGGGTCATCAAACAGGCTCCAAAGTTGCCGCTCTGCACCCGGTCGCTGGGACAACCCACATTCAGGTTAATGGCGTCGTAGCCAAAGTCTGCCGCTGCCCTGGTGGCTTCTACCAAAAGGGTTGGATCGTCGCCGCCTACCTGCAACACTAGGGGGCGTTCATCGGCGGTGAACCCCAACAGATGATCTCGATCTCCGTAGTGAATGGCCTGGGCGGTCACCATTTCGGTACATAGCAGGGTGCGGCGGCTGATCTGCCGCATGAAGTAGCGGTAGTGGCGATCCGTGCGATCCATCATCGGCGCGAGGCTGAGGGGCACCTCAATGGTGGGGGTTGTGCCCTCGCTGGGAGTCTGGACGGGATCAGGAAAATCTTTCAAGGCGGTGGTTTGTGCCATCGTAACCATGGCCCAAGGCGTACCCATGCAGTCTAGCATTGCCCTAGGGGGCATCTCGATAGAGGACGCATTCCTTGAGATTGAT
Organism: uncultured bacterium; assembly: GCA_964635665.1. GTDB lineage: Bacteria > Cyanobacteriota > Cyanobacteriia > Phormidesmidales > Phormidesmidaceae > Nodosilinea. The sequence goes on from CAZWNR010000145.1 coordinate 3,046, forward strand.
CGCTAGTATGGAGAATGTTCTCCGTTGCGCGATCTGTCATGTCTACCGTTGCTCCTCCCCTGTCGTCTTCAACGATGGATGACACCAAACATGGGTTACCCGTCACTATAATCACTGGTTTTCTCGGCAGCGGCAAAACCACCCTGCTCAACCACATTCTGTCTAACCAAGAGGGTCTAAAGACCGCCGTTTTGGTCAACGAATTTGGGGAAATCGGCATTGATAACGACCTGCTGATCACCGCCGATACGGGCGACGACACCATGGTGGAACTCAGCAACGGCTGCATCTGCTGCACCATCAACAACGACCTAATGGAAGCGGTGTATAAGGTGCTAGAACGCCAGGACAAGATTGATTACCTGGTGGTGGAAACCACGGGGCTAGCCGATCCGCTGCCCATTGCCCTCACCTTTTTGGGCACAGAACTACGGGACTTGACTCGGCTAGATTCCATCGTGACGGTGGTGGATGCCGAGAACTACAGCCTAGATTTGTTTAACAGCCAAGCGGCCCACAACCAAATTGCCTACGGCGACATCATTCTGCTCAACAAGACCGACCTCGTGGATGAGGCCGACTTGGATTTGCTAGAAGTCAAAATTCGCGACGTAAAGGAAGGGGCGCGAATTCTGAGAACCGTGAAGTCTCAGGTGCCGCTGCCCCTCATTCTCAGCGTGGGTCTGTTTGAAACCGACAAATACTTTGCCCCCAGCGATGGCCACGATCATGGCCATGACCACCACGATCATGACCACGACACCCACGGGCACGACCACGACGACCACAGCCATTGCGACCACGACCACGGCCACTGCGAGCATGATCACGGGCACGATCACGACCACCACGGGCATGATCACCACGGGCACCACCATTCCGATCACCTAGCCATTGATGGCTTTACGTCCCTGTCCTTTGCCAGCGACCGCCCCTTTGCCATTCGTAAGTTTCAGTATTTCCTAGACAACCAACTGCCCGAAGCCGTCTTCCGGGCCAAGGGCATCCTCTGGTTCGACGAAAGTCCCAAGCGCCACATCTTCCACCTCAGCGGCAAGCGCTTTTCGCTGGATGACGACGATTGGAAAGGCGCACCCAAAAATCAGCTCGTGCTAATCGGCCAAAACCTCGACCACGATACCCTGCGAGAGCAGCTAAACCACTGCCTCTGCGTGCCCACTGCCAGCCGAGGCAAAGGGTTTGGCCGCTAAACACCGCAGATTCGTCTTGCCGATGCCGAGGGCATAGCGCTCCCAAGCCCACGGGTTTGGGGGGTTTGGTGTTACGATCAGCTTGGCAGAGCGGGACCTCTGCGTCATCTCAGGCCAGCTTCTAGGGCCGTGGCGCAGGGCCTCAGCACCGAACATGGCGTTTGAAATGATGGATGACCCCCGCGAGCGATCAACGGACACCGCTGCTTCCTTGGCCCATCAAAGCAGTTCAGACCTCACAGCACCACTAGCGGGGTGTGGGCATCAGGAATTGCTAACGTTGCGCGGCATTTCCAAGCGCTTTGGCTCCAATCAGGTGCTCGATCAAGTCGATCTGACCGTCTACCCTGGGGAAGCCGTAGCTATCATTGGCCCATCGGGTACCGGGAAATCTACGATTCTTCGCATCATTGCAGGTCTGTTGCCCGCCGATGCGGGGGAGATTTACGTCGCGGGTCAACGGCGGGAAGGTTTGATTGAAGACGCCCACGATCCAGTCGGTATTGGCATGGTCTTTCAGCAGGCGGCCCTGTTCGACTCGCTAACGGTGGAGGAAAACGTAGGGTTTTTGCTCTACCAGCATTCCACACTGCCCCCGCGTCAAATTGGGCAACTGGTGGAAGAGGTGCTGGAGATGGTGGGATTACCCGGCATTGGTAGGCGCTATCCGGCGGAACTATCCGGCGGGATGCGAAAGCGCGTTAGCTTTGCTCGGGCCATCATTAGCAACCCCGAAAATCCCCAGGATCGGCCTGCCCTACTGCTGTACGATGAACCTACCGCTGGACTCGATCCCATCGCGTCCACCGTCATTGAGGATCTGATTCGCGATATTCAGCGAGGCCATGGCTGCGGCTCCTATCTCATCGTCACCCACCAAGACAGCACTATTCGCCGCACCGCCGACCGAGTTATTTTTTTACACCGTGGCAAAATTCAGTGGAGCGGCCCCATTGCCGCCATTGATGAAACCGATAATCCCTATGTTCGTCAGTTCTTTAGTGGCCAGGTTGAGGGGCCAATTCAGATGGTGCAATAGCGGGAGGTTGGCTCGATGCACGGGACACATCATGGGATGAACTGAGGAACGATAATGCGGGAACGGGCCATTCGAGAAGGTTCAGTCGGGCTGCTAATTTTGCTGGCCGTTGGGTTGTTTGGCGGGCTGGTGCTGTGGCTGCGGGGGTATAACCCTCGGCAGCAGAGCTACCGAGCCACCTTCGTCTTCACCAACACCCTGGGGATGCAGGAGGGTACCGCTGTGCGTTTTCGCGGGGTGCGGGTGGGGCGCGTACTGGCCATTCGCCCAGGATCGAATCAGGTGGAAGTGGATGTAGAAATTAGCCAGCCTACGCTGCTGATTCCCAGCGACTCCCTGATCACCGTCAATCAGTCGGGCTTAATTGGCGAAACTACCGTAGACATTATCCCCCAGCGCCTGATGGAGGTGTCTACGGCCAGTCTCTCGCCCTTCCGTCCCCAGTGCGACAGCCAGCAAATTCTCTGCGATGGCGATCAGCGCATGGGCCAAGTAGGAGCCAGCTACGAATCGCTGATTCAATCCGCAGAAAAGCTGGCCGAGACCTTTTCTGACCCAGCCCTAGCCGCCAATCTTAACCGCACCCTACAAAATGCCTCGGAGTTTACCGCCAGCGCTACGGTGCTCTCCGAGGAACTCACCCGCCTATCTCAGCAAGTACAAACCGACCTAGGGCCACTGATGGCCTCTGCCAACCGCGCTACCAATACCCTAGACAACACCCTGCTGGAAATTGGCGATACCGCCACGGTGGTCGGGGATGCAGCGGCTCAGTTTGAGATCACCGGCAACGAGGTCAACAGCCTGATCAACCGCAATCGCAGCAGCCTAGTCACCACCCTCGATAGCCTTAGCCGCAGCAGTGCCAATCTAGAAATCATCATGGCCACCCTCGCCCCAGAGGTCCAAGACAGTCAGTTCATCGCCAACCTCGACCGCCTCTCCAACGATGCCAGTGCCGCCGTAGCGGATATTCGAGCTATTACCGCCGCCGCCAACACCCCCGAAAACCTGTTGATGCTGCAACAGACCCTAGACTCGGCCCGCAGCGTTTTCCAAAGTGCCCAAAAGGTGATTGCCGATGTGGATGAACTCACGGGCGATCCGGCCCTGCGCAACAACATCCGCAACCTCATCAACGGCCTAGGTACGCTGGTTTCTCTCACCGATCAGCTGGAGCAAGACAGCCAGCTCGCCCAGGCCTTTACCCTGCCCAGGGGCACCCAGGTGGATCGCATTATTTTGACCCCAGTACCGCCCCCCACCGCCAATCCTCGCCCCGCCCAGCCCAATTCCCCCGCTCCTCTGCTGGTCACCCACAATGGCCAGTACTATCAACTCCAGGTGCAGGCCCGCTAGGCCATGGGGAAAGGGGGCGCAGATTTCAGCTACCTCAATCCCCTACACTACCGATCAAGGGGTGAGATCCCCGTAGCCGCAATCGTTCTCCAAGGTGGGCGACCCATGACCGACCACACGCTCTTTCAGTTTGAACTAGACTTCGCCGATACCTTGCACTGCGTACCCATGGGGGTGCGGATGAAGTTGGATACCTGCGGCATCAAGCTTTCCCTGGCCCAGTGGAATCAGCTAGATCGAGCGGAACGGCAGCAGATTATGGAGCAGCCCTGCGATTCGCCAGACACCATCACCACCTACCGAGACACTCTAGCGGCCCTCATTGCCCAACACCACAGCGGCCCCCTCAAGACCCTAGACGTAGATTCCAATCCCCCTTGGATGCAGGCAGATACCATCCCCCAGGCGGTACAGCAGCGGGCGGAGGAGGCCCATTGTGCCTTAACCTTGCCGCAGTGGCAGCAACTTAGCCCCCTACAGCGGTTTGCATTGATTAAGCTCAGCCGCCCCAGCCACGAAAACCACAACTTTCTGCCCGCCCTGCAAGAATTCGGCCTCTGCCCCAAACATCCGTAGGATCCTGCCTGGTGTTGCGATTTGGAAATTAAAGGGGATTGGCCTGGTAGGGATCGAAGTCGCCGCAGTCCCCTTTTTTGACGGTGATCACGGTTTTGATGCCGCCGCGACGGGTAAAGTCGCCAATGACACGGATGCCTTGAGGAGCCAGTTCCTCCCAGAGGCGATCGAGGATGGCGTTGGCAACGGCCTCATGGCTAATGCGCTCGTTGCGGAAGGAGTTGATAAACAGCTTGAATGCTTTGAGTTCTACCACCCATTCGCCAGGGCAGTAGTCCACCACAATGGTGCCAAAGTCGGGGTAGCCGGATCGGGGGCAGAGGGCCGTAAATTCAGGATGTTCTAGGTGAATGGTGTAGCGATTTTGGCTGGGGCTGGGCCATTTCTCCAGCGGGGCTTCGCGGGTTTGGGCAATGGCGCGATCCCCATACTGATTTGCCAAAGAGCGTCCGTCGGAGGAGGTCAACATAAACTTTACAGCCAGGGAAAGACAGCAACCGGCCCTTTGCCATGCTACCCCATTCCTTTGCCGGAGGGGATTTCGCCCAGGGCCGTAGCCGCAGGGGACCTAGCGGCATGGACGATTGGGATCCCTTGGGCGCTAGGGCTACGGGCCAGGCCAAGCTCCAAGGAAAGACAACGACCCAAAATCCCTGAGGCCGAAAATAAGCAATAATACTCATCAAACCCTAAGACCTACGAACAGCCGTAAGCCTTGCCCAGCAAGGAACAGAACTAATCGACAGAATTGATACATTGAGTCAACCCCACTATGCATATAAGTTTTGCGAATAATTATTCGTTACACAAATCGTAATATTTTGTTACCTTAGTACTTGTGAAGGCTAACTACTCATTAACATGGAGGTCCCCATGACCTACACACTCAACGCTCCTGCTACCGTCTCTGCTGGCTTGGCTGCACCGGTATCGAACGCGATTTCTGCCTTCAAAGGCTTGACCACCGATGAGCAACTCGGTCTCCTCTGGGTTCTTTACGACAACATGGGCCGTTCGATTACGCCCGCCGCTCCAGGGGCTGCCCGTCTTCAGTTTGCTGAGGGTCTGTTGGCCCAGGTGAAGGCGCTCTCCCACAACGAGCAGCTTCAGGCCGATGAATCCCAAAACGTTCCGCTGGACTG
>CAZWNR010000146.1:0-8359 GCA_964635665.1 uncultured bacterium
CGCACTGCGGTGCGCCCTTACTGTGTTTGTTGGCTTATTCCGGTTCCCCTCTCCCGGTGGGAGTGGGGTTGGGGGTGTGGGCAGGGGGATGGTGGGCGGTGCCCTACGGGAATTCGGAGAAGAATTTCTCGAACAAGTTCACGACTAGGCGCTTGCGGTAGTCGGCGCTGCCCCGTAGGTCGGTTAGCGGCGTAAAGGCATCTTGCAGGATGGGCTTCACGGCTTGGATGGTGCTGTGGTTCCAGGGTTTGCCGACTAGGAAGGCTTCGGCCTCGGTGGCTCTGGCGGGGGTAGCGGCGACTCCACCGTACCCTAGGCGGGCGTGGAGGATTTGGTTATTGGCATCCACATCCACCAAAAAGGCGGCGGCGACGATGCTGATGTCGTCGGTGCCGCGTTTGCCAATTTTGTAGGACTGGGCAAGGCGGCGATCTGTGCCCGGAGTGGTGGCCTTGGGAATCGTCACCGACACAATCACCTCACCGGATTGCAACTGGGTTTGGCGATAGCCGAGGAAGAAATCCGCCAGGGGCATTACTCGTTCGCCGCTGGGGCCAGCCAGCTTTAGAGTGGCATCCAGCGACAGCAGCACCGGGGGCAGATCCCCAATAGGAGAGGCGGTGCCGATGTTGCCGCCTAGGGTGGCGCGGTTGCGAACTTGGCGGGCGGCGAACCAGTGGATCATCTCATCCATACTGGGGAAAATGCCATGCAGGTTGGTTTCGATGTGGCTGAGGGGCACAGCAGCGCCGATTTCCACAAAATCCGCCGTGTTCTGCACCTGCTTCAGTTCCGTGACGGCCTCTAGGGAAATCAGAATCGGGTAGTGCTGTCGATGCCAACTCATTTCTAGACCCAGATCCGTGGCTCCGGCCACCAGGGTAGCGTTGGGGTGCTGTTGCAGCAGGGTCAGGACTTCTGCGAGGGAATCGGGCCGATAGAACTGTTCTTCGTGTCCGGTGTAGGCCAGGGGAGATAGTTCCGTGGAGGCTGACACCAACTGTTCCGAAAAGCTGTCTTGGGGAGTGTCGGCGGCCACCATTTCAGCGGCGCGACGAATGGGGATATAGCCTGTACAGCGACAGAGGTTGCCCTCCACCGAGAGGTCATCCGGCCCGCCGTTGTAGTAGGCGGCAAACAGGCTCATGATGAAGCCGGGAGTGCAGTAGCCGCACTGGGAGCCGCCCGTTTCCACCATCGCCGCCTGCACCGGGTGCAACTGATTCAGGGTAACGGGCTCTTTGACAAGGGAACTCTTGGGAATGCGGCACTGGGCGATACCATCCGCCGTATACACCTGCCGCCCCGCCACCGCCCCGATGGGAATCAAGCAGCTATTCACCGCCTGGTAGTGGGGTTTGCCATCGGCTCCTTCGCCAATGATGGCCACGGTGCAAGCGCCACAGTCGCCATCACCGCAGCCCTCCTTTGTGCCCGCCCGTCCGCTCAGGCGTAGGTATTCCAGCAAAGTCATCGCCGGGGAGAGGGCTTCGACGGAGACAGGCTCTCCGTTGATGGTAAGGGTGAGTTGGGTGTCGAGTTGTTGAGTCACAGATTGCTGAGTCACAGAGCTGCTTCGCCTAGGGAATAACCTTGCACAGCGCCGCCTTCGATGCGGGAATGGGCCTTCGCTAACCGCCATACACCAGAAAACCGGGCAAGAAACGTTATCTAACCCGGCTGTTGTTGAGGAAGCTAACGAGACAGCATTCGTTCATCCATCATCGTTGTCGCTATAACCGTTGAGGCTAGCGGGTTGCTACGGCTAGCATAAGTAGCCCTGATTACAAATTGACGATTTTTAATGCCAAATTTGGTTTTAGCCCGTAGCCTCTATTCTGGAGCAACAGAGCGATGAGGGGCACGGTGCTAGCAATCCCCTTAAGCCCAGACTCGCTTCAGATTGAGCGTAAAGCCCGATAAAACGTTCTCCCCAGACACTGTACTCGGATGCTCCAAAATTTCAACCGCTTTACCAGGACGGTAAATTTCTACTCGTTTATGTTTCGGGTCAATGAGCCATCCCAACTTCGCCCCGTTCTCGATGTATTCGGCCAGCTTGGCTTGGAGGTCTTTGAGGGTGTCGGTCTTGGAGCGCAATTCCACCACAAAATCCGGGCATAACGGGATAAAGCCCTCCTGTTGATCTGGGGTGAGGGCATCCCACCGCGCTTGGCTCACCCAAGCCGCATCCGGCGATCGGTTCGCCCCATTGGGTAGCTCAAATCCGGTCGAAGAGTCAAACGCTTTGCCCAAGGTATCGTTGGCTTCAAACCAGACACTCAGTTGGCCTGTAATGCTGAGATTACGATGGCCCGTGTTACCGCCAGTGGGTGGGTTCACAATCAATTCTCCAGTTGCCGTGCGTTCCAGTCGCAACTCACGATTCGCAGCCACGAGGGCCGCAAACTGCTGGGGCGTCACTCGCAGCGCCAGATGTTCTGGGAGTTGGAGCGATAACGGTTTCGGATGAGTTCCTACCATTATTCACCTCATGCCACTCGATTACTTTCCTATTGTAATTATCTTGTCACTTTCCCGGCTTTCCCACTCCCTCATTTCCCTTACTCCCGTTGCCATTCCATTCCAGATCAAGCTCCACGGCCACATCAAAAGCCTCGAACCCAAGCAGGATTAGACCATGTCTTAGACGATGTCATGGAATCCTCCGTCGATGAATTCATGTTAGGGTCGTTATTCCCCACGGTAGAAATACACCCCACAAAGGCGAGAAATTCAAGAAGACTGTCTTCGTTCAATGAGGCGTTGCCATTCTTCGTCGATTTTGTCTTTGTTGGCAATCTCTTGATCGACCAAATCCGTTTCGGTGCTGTAGGCCAAATTTTCATCGGTGACAATGATTTGACTAGCCAAGGTTTTAGCAAAGGAAAGCTTTTCCCGCACTAGATCATCCAGTTGAGCCAGAGTTTCGGCCCGTTGTTCGCGCTCTTGGTTGCGGCGGAAAATCTTGCTATTTTGCCGTTGTATCCAGAAGTAGCGAATTAAGGGAAGACCCAAAAAGGTAGAGCCGTATCCTAATAACAACCAGTAAACGGAGTTAACGAATGCGACTAAGCCACCTAATTCATAGACTAGGGCTTGATTATCTTGGAGCATAGCCCCTAGGGCAAGGGCCGCAATCAAATTGGCAGATCCTAGAACAATAGCTCCTAGGATCTGCCCAGAGCTGGCATTGCTAAACTTGCGGGGAAGTTCTTGCAAAAATTGAGGCGGCGAAATTTTTCTGCGCTCCTGGGCTGTTACCTGTAGCTCAGGAAATTGATAGACTATGCCTCCCTCCGGACTGACTTCCGGCACACCATTAAATCGGCTCAGCACCGGGATCATAAAGTCCTCGAATTCCTTGTTCCAACCCTGGCCTAGGTCACTCAGGAAAGGGGCTATCTGTTCTGCTGCGACGACACCACCGTTAGCCTTTACAACGGAAGCAATGGCCTGCCATCGCCGTTCTTCTAAATCAGCATTAGGATCACCATCGCCAAAGAGGAAGGAGAAAATCGCTTCCAGAAAGTTCATCTTGCTATCGACAGAAACAGGCTTAGCAGGACGACGATAGTAGCGATAGTCAAACATCCGAAATAAATCCGGCCCAAACCACATTCTGGGGATAAAAATCATGCCGCCCCCAGAACGACTGTCTTGTTTATTGTTGCCCTGCTGGGAGGCTGCGGCAAGGGCAATGGAAAGGACAATAATGGCCAGCACAATCAGCACCAGGGAGAGGATTAACACAATCCCAAAGGAGATGCGGATAAGGTAAAACAAGATGCGCCAAACTTTTTCCCAGGTGGCTTGCCAGCGCAGTTTCCAGGATTTGCTGAGCAGAATGGTCTGGATGTTTTTAGGAAAGACGTAGGCGATTTCCCCCGCTTCAGACACTTGGAGGTGAGCCTGAACGTCGCTGGCTAGAGCCAAGACGCCCTGCTGGGCCTCGTGGAGGGGTAAGCCTGCCTCAGCGGCTACATCGCCAATGGTGACGCGATGGTCAAGGCGTTCAATGGCTTTGATCAGGACTTTAGAATCGGCCATAAATGTTAAAGATCCCCTGGGTGGGAGGTCAAACGGTGAGCGTTACTCACAGTATAGAAATTCAACCTCAATACCGCAGGGGACAGTAACCGTACCTGGTGGGGGGAGGGGGTCGCTAGTTCTTGCCTAGCACCTGATCCCGAATGGAAGCAATGTCGTCGAGCAGCTCTTGGCGGTTGGAAGCCTTCAGCAGGTAGCGATAGAGGAACCACCCGGTATAGAACAACCCAATCAGCTCGAAGGTGGGGGCTAGCAGGGGCAGATCGTTGATGGCATCGAGCAGGGCTAGGACGATTTTCACGGCAATGATCGCCGCCAGAATCAGGCCAACGGTGACGATGGGCCGCCGGTATTGCTTGAAAAACTGAGAAACATAGTCGGGCAGGTCGCCCAGCAGGCTAGAGACCTTTTCCCAGACTTGCTTAATTTGCCGGGTGGCTTCGTCACCTAAGGCTTCGGCGGTGGATTCAGACTCGTTGATATCTACCATGGGCTTTTCCGGTTCCGAGAAGGAGGTATCTGACTGAAAATCTGTGCTCATAATCCTAGGGCTTCCATAACGAACGACGACAAGGAGGGGCGAACCGAAAAATTACGAAATCAGAATACACCCAATCGACCTTTCGCGTTAGCTTAGTCGTCCACGGATCTTACCCAACCTTGTTCGCCTCACCCCCCTTCTCGGACAGCGGCAAATTTTATTCCCCAGATAAACTTTCTAGGGAGGATAAGTAACGGTACAGGCGTCGTCGGTCTACCACAAAGCCGGGATCGGGCCGTCGGCTGGGAGGTTGCCGAGCAGAAGACACCGCCGACCACTGGATAAAGGAACCGCCATGGCGGCCTTGCTGACGGGGAGATGAAGTCATTTAATAGTTACCATTGATACAAAACCAATATAGCCAACCCTGTATACAGCAGACCCCATTTGTAATGAACTCAAACCATTACAAATGGGGTTTGGGGATGAATCGGCTGTAATGGGAGGGTTTCTAGGTTTCGATGCAGGATCTCGAAAAGATTAAGAACCGTTACCTTCCCTGGGGGCGGCCATGTTCCCTAAGATAAAGGCGTCTACTTGGAAGCCTTTAGCATGGGCAAGGATGGAACGATGAACGTATTGGTGGCCGGGGCAACGGGGGAAACGGGATCGCGGATTGTGGCGCAATTAGTACAGCGCGAAATTCCGGTCAAAGCCTTGGTGCGAGATGTAGCCACGGCCCAGGCTAAGCTGCCCCCAGCGGTGGATCTGGTGCAGGGGGAGGTGGGCAACAAAGCCAGTCTGCAAGCCGCCCTAGAGGGCTGTACGGTGTTGATCTGCGCCACGGGTGCCCGACCCAGCCTCGACCCCACTGGGCCATACCAGGTGGATTACGAAGGCACCAAGAACCTGGTGGATGCCGCCAAAGCCGCCGGAATTGAGCATTTTGTGATGGTGTCGTCCCTCTGTGTATCCAGGTTCTTCCACCCGCTCAACCTGTTTTGGCTGGTGCTGTACTGGAAGAAACAGGCGGAAGCCTACCTGCAACGCAGTGGCCTCCCCTTTACCATCGTGCGCCCCGGTGGCCTCAAAAACGACGACGACGATCCTCGCCCCCTGGTGATGGCCCCGGCGGATACCCTGTTTGAGGGCAGTCTGCCCCGCATGAAGGTGGCGGAGGTGTGTGTAGAAGCTCTGTTTGCCCCCGCCGCCCGCAACCGCATTGTGGAAATTGTGGCCCAGGAAGACGCCACTCCCCAGGCCATTGCCGAACTCTTTATGGCCGTCGCCAGCTAGGCCAGCCCCTCTGTCCAGGCTCTACCGCTCTTGGGTAAGTCTCTATTTCACCTCGCGCCGAGGGTTGATCCCCACTAACTCACGAGACCATGTTCTAGGGCAAAGCGAACCAGTTCAGTACGGCTGTTGGTGCCAGTCTTGCTAAACAGGCGGCTGACGTACTTTTCTACGTTGCGAACGCTAGTGTCGAGGCGACTGGCGATTTCTTTGTTCATCAGCCCTTCGGCGACCAAATCCAGCACGCTTTGTTCTCGGGGGGTGAGGTCGATGTTCACATCGGAGGTCATTTTAACCACACCGCCCTTTTGGGTCAGCATGGCTTTGATTTCTTCAATCTGACGCGCCATCACCGCAATATCGGGGAGGTCTCTGGTGTCGGGACTTTGGGCGGCCCGTCGTTCGATTAGGTTTCCCACTACGGCCACCAGTTCCTCCGGGTCGAAGGGCTTGGAGAGGTAGGCATCGCAACCGGAGTTGTAGCCCTGGATGCGGTCTTTGGTCATGCCGCGTGCGGTGAGGAAGACCACGGGCAACCCCTTGAAACGCACGTCCTCTCGCACCTGGGCCAAAAAAGCATGGCCATCCACCTGGGGCATCATGATGTCGGAAATGAGCACGTCTGGGATGCCCTCCTGGAGCAGCGCCCACCCTTCCTGGGCATTGCTGGCGGTGCGCACGGTAAAGCCACTGTCCTCTAGGTAGGCTTGCACCGCCTCCCGCAGACCGGGTTCATCATCAACCAGCAAAATGTTTCCAGTGTAGTCAGACATGGCGCTATGAAGCTGCATAGGATCAATGCCCAATGTAACCCGGAATGCCAGGGACAGGGCCGCTCACCTCGGTAGAAATATGCCCCCTCTGGGGATGGGTTTTCCTCCCCCAAACGCCCTCAACACGGGTTGAAGCCGTCGTCATCGGTCGTCATAAATGGGGGGATATTCGCTACAGTAAAGGCACGAGCTGTCGTAGGGGGGCGCTTGTACGCGACCCGTGGTGAACACGTCATGCTGTCAGAAGGAGGGCATATGGGCGGAATAGGATCGCAAAGGGTCTGGGTTGCCGCCGCCTTGGCCTTAGGCGGTGGGGTGGGGTGGGCTGGGCATCACTACGTGGATCACCTCATGGCCATCACCGCGCCAGAAGCCGTCCCTAGCCCAACGGAGTCTTCCCTGGCCAACCTGTCTATTCCCGCCGACCCTGATCGAACCCCCTCCACCTCGGCTCCCCTGGCCATGGCGGCCTCTAACTTTATTGCCGCTGCGGTAGAACAAGTAGGGCCAGCGGTAGTGCGGATTGACTCGGAACGGTCGGTGTCGCAACTGAATCCAGAAACCTTTAACAACCCCCTCTTCCGCCGCTTTTTTGGCGAAGAGATCCCCCCCGATATGGTGCCCGACCGCCTAGAACAGGGCACTGGGTCTGGGTTTATCCTCAGTGCTGATGGTCGCATTCTCACCAATGCCCATGTGGTAGATGGTACCCGTACCGTCAAGGTCACCCTGCGCGACGGTCGCACCTTTGAGGGGGAGGTGTTGGGCATCGACTCGGTCACCGATGTGGCGGTCGTCAAAATTGAAGCTACCGATCCCCTGCCCACTGTTCGCCTCGGCAGCACGGCGGATCTATCGCCCGGTCAGTGGGCCATCGCCATTGGTAACCCCCTGGGCCTAGACAATACCGTCACCGCTGGCATCATCAGCGCCATTGGCCGCACCAGCAACCAAGTCGGCATCCCCGACAAGCGCGTGCAGTTCATCCAAACCGATGCCGCCATCAATCCGGGCAACTCCGGTGGCCCCCTGCTCAACGACCAAGGCGAAGTGATCGGCATGAACACCGCCATTCGCGCCAATGCCCAGGGGCTTGGCTTTGCCATCCCCATCGAAACCGCCAAACGCATTGCCGACGAACTCTTTGCCACCGGAGAGGTACAGCACCCCTTCCTCGGCATTCAAATGGTGGAACTCACCCCCGAAACCATTGCGGAAATCAACACCCAGGAGCAACTCAACATCGCCCCCGACCAGGTTGGGGTGCTGATTGTGCGCGTGTTGGAGGGTAGCCCTGCCCAGACCGCCGGACTGGTTCCCGGAGACATCATCCAGCGGATCAACAACACAGCGGTAACCACCCCCACCGAGGTACAGGCCCAGGTGGAGGCCAGCCGAATCGGCCAGGAGCTCACCGTCGAATTCCATCGCGATGGCGATGATCAAACCCTCACCGTCAAACCGGCGGCCCTACCTGAGGAACTGCGCTAATCCTGAACACCGGGACACCTAAGTTGATCGGCAAAATATTGATTAGGATGCGTTAGGCTCCGACGTAACTCATGAAAGCATTGACAACCATGGTCTAACCTCAGTTCGGGTTAGACCAAGAATCAGGGGAAACAGAAAAATTCATTGATGCCTCCGCTCCTCCTTGCTAATCCTCTTTAGAGGATTTTGGCTTTGAGTCAAGGACTTCTAGTCCTGGGCTGGCCTGACCTCCCTAGGCACTGTTTGACCTGTCGAGCCTGGCCCTAGAGAT
>CAZWNR010000147.1:0-8341 GCA_964635665.1 uncultured bacterium
GCAGCTCTTGCCCGCAGGAATTTTGCCCAGCGGGCTCGCGGACTTGTCGAAGGACTACGGCCTCTACCTGGCGGGTACCCAGGAACTCTATCCCGTGGAGGATCTGCCCGTGGCCCAAGGGTTGCGGGGCAAAGCCGCCTACACCGACAACCTAGAGATCGATATCAACGGCAAGCGTACTCCCGTAGAGGTGCATACGATCCCCGTCTTAGATGACCGGGGGAATGTCCGCTACTGCATCACCGCCTTTCAGGATATTACCGAGCGCCGCCAAGCCGAAGCCCTACGGGCCAACTATGAACGAGAACTAGAGCAGCAGGTGGCCGAACAAACCGCTTCCATTGCCCAGGGCAACGCCACTAAACAGGCGCTGATCAACGCCATCCCCGACCTGCTGATGCGCCTGGGTCGAGACGGCATTCCCATCGAGATCTACAACCTGGAGACCGCCAACTGGATCGGAGATAAAGGCACCGCCCATCTACGGTCGATGTATGAGGGACTGCCCCTGGCCATTGCCGCCGAGCGACGCCACTGCATTGAAGTGGCCCTCACCACAGGTAGTATTCAGCGGCAGGAATACGAAATTACGGTGGACGGCCAGAAGTACTGGGAAGAGGCTCGCATTGTGCCCGTCACCGAGGACGAGGTGCTGATGGTGGTGCGAGACATGAGCGAACGCCACAAGATTGACCGCCTCAAGGACGAGTTCATCGCCATGGTCAGCCATGAACTGCGCACCCCCCTCACCGCCATTCGCGGAGCCCTAGGTATCCTCGATTCTGGGGTGCTGGAAAACCGCCCTGACAAGGCCCAGCACATGCTGAATGTATCCCTTACCAACACCGACCGCCTCATTCGCATGGTTAACGATATTCTGAATCTAGAGCGGCTAGCCTCCGGTAAGGTAAAGCTGGTAAAGGAAGACTGTGCGGTCTCTCAACTGATGACCCAAGCCGTCGAGGGGGTCGAAGCCCTCGCCCTAGAATCCGGCATTCAACTCCGTCTCCGCCCCATTACGGCCACCCTGTGGGCCGACCCCGATGCCATTGTGCAAACCCTGGTGAACCTGCTGAGCAACGCCATTAAGTTTTCCCCCGCTGGTAGTGAGATTTGGCTACGGGCCGAGTCACTATCGCCCACCACGATACAGTTTTCCGTTGCTGACCAAGGGCGGGGGATTCCCGCCGATCAGTGCGAGGTCATTTTTGACCGTTTTCGGCAGGTGGATGTGTCCGATTCGCGCCAGCGGGGGGGGACTGGGCTAGGGTTGGCTATCTGCAAGAGCATTATTGCCCAACACGGCGGGGAAATCTGGGTCGAGAGCGTCTTCGGTGAAGGCAGCACCTTCTATTTCACCCTACCCACGAGGCCCCATGGCTAAACAAATTTTAGTCATCGACGACGAACCCGACATTCGCGATGTCGTCTGCCTCTCCCTAGAAGAATTTGGCCAGTGGCACACCACCGGGGCCAAGTCGGGTTTGGAGGGCCTAGAGCTCGCTGGCCATCAGCCCTGGGACGCCATCGTCCTCGATGTATCCATGCCCGACCTGGATGGCGTCACCGTCGTCGAAAAGCTCCAGGCCGACCCCACCACCTGCGCTATCCCGGTCATTTTGCTCACCGCCCGCGTGCTCCCCAGCGATCAAGCCCGCTTCGCCCGTCTAGGGGTGGCCGGGGTAATTACCAAACCCTTCGATCCTCTCCTGGTGTGGCAACAGGTCGCCCAAATTCTCGGTTGGCCGACCCCCTAAGAGATCTAAAAAACGATCTAAAAAACAATGGGCAACGGTCAACCCGCTGCCCATCCTACGGAAGTGATTGGTTGAGCAAAACGCTAGCCTAGGCCGGAGTAATCATCAGCACTAGGGCGCGCTTATCGAGGGCCTGAACCTTGCCGGCATCGCCGATATCCTGCACAATCCGGTCTAGCAATTCTCCGGCTCGATCTCGGTGCTGGTGCTCGCGGCCCCGCAGCCGAATGATAAACTTCACCGAGTCTCCCTTAGACAGCCACTCCACCGTTCGCTTAATGCGGAGCTGATAGTCGGACTCGCCCACGTTGGGACGGAGCTTGACTTCCTTGAGCGAAGGCTTGGAGCTTTGCTTCTGTCGCTTACTCTGCTGATACTGAAGCTTGCCGTAATCGAGAATTTTGGCGACAGGAGCATCTTTGCCATTGGAAACCACCACCAAATCAAGCCCCTGTTCCTCCGCCAGCCTCAGCGCATCGCGGGTGTCTACCAGACCCTGATTTTGGTTTTCATGATCGATCAGTAGCACCTGAGGTGCCCGAATTTGCCGATTGACCAGTTGAGTCTTAGAAATAAGTCGTTCCTCCAAGAATTCGACAGGGATTAGGGGTGAGCTGGGCCTGCCCCAGGGAATAATCTCCGCAAGTTACAGTCTTCTAGCCACCGCTAAAGATTATCACTAGAATAACCTAGGTTTTGTTCCCTGGTTGTATCCCAGGAATGGGTCTTAACAAAACACTAGACCTCCAGGGTGTCCTGCCGTTCTTTCTTTGCCGTTGTCCTATGCCCCAGTATTTTGCCACCGTTGCCCATGGGCTAGAGTCTCTGGCGGCAGCGGAGTTAGCTTCCCTGGGCGCACAGGGGGTGGAGGAGGGGTTTTGTGGGGTGGCCTTCAAGGGAGATTTGGGGCTGCTGTATCGGGTGAATTTGTGGTCGCGGCTGGCCTTTCGGGTGTTGGTGCGGTTGGGGGATGGCCCCTGCGTAGATGCCGAAGACCTCTATCGGGGCATTCAAAGCCTTGATTGGCGACCCTACCTGCCGCCGGATTGCACCCTGGCGGTGGATGTATCGGGCCAGCACCGCCGACTGAACCACAGCCATTTCACCGCCCTGCAAGTGAAAAATGCCATCGTCGATCAGCAGCGCGACCACTGGGGGGAGCGTTCCAGCGTGGATGCCCACCAGCCCGATGTGCGGGTGAATGTGCACTTAAGCCGCGATCACTACACGGTTAGTTTGGATAGCTCTGGCCACAGTCTACATCGGCGGGGCTATCGGGCGGCGGTGGGGGCTGCCCCCCTCAAGGAAACCCTGGCGGCGGCCCTGGTACAGTGGACGGGCTGGAAGGGTGAGGTGCCGCTGATTGACCCCCTCTGCGGGTCGGGCACCCTACCCTTAGAGGCCAGTCTGTCGGCCTTGGGCATTGCGCCGGGGCTGTTTCGGGAGTCCTTTGGCTTCCAAACCTGGCCCGATTTTGACGCCGACCTGTGGGACGACCTCTGCCAAGAGGCCGACGCCAGCCACGGCGGGGAACTCAACACCCTCGTCTGGGGCTGTGATCGCGATGAAGCGGTGATTCAGCAGGCCCAGGGCAATGCTGAACGCTGTGGCTTGGCGGATCAGATCCAGTTCTTTGTGCAAGAATTGGAGGACCTCGCTGCCCCCGCCGATCAGGGCTATCTTCTCTGCAACCCGCCCTACGGAGAACGTCTGGGCCAAGATGAGGATCTGGCCGCCTTCTATCGGCTGCTGGGGGATGTGCTGAAACAGCGTTTTAAGGGCTGGACGGCCTTTGTCCTCAGCGGTAACAAAGACCTTGCCCGCACCATTGGCCTCAAATCTGCCCAGCGCTGGGCGGTGACGAACGGTACCCTTCCTTGCCAGTGGATGAAGTACGAACTCTACTAACCACCCCAGCCCTTCCTAGGGATGCCTCTACCCTGGGCAACCGCTAACCATTGCCTCGTCGCTTAAGGGCCGCTACCATCTGCTGGCGAACGGCCTTGGCCCATTGGTCAAACTCAACATCGGGGCGGAGGGGATTTTGGGCCGTTGTGGTTACCCCGGTACTGGTTGCAGGTCGGTTCATCATCGATTCCTCAAAACTGGCTCTGTAATGCTTCTCAGCCTAACGCGATTCCCAGACGACCGTTGCCCTGAGATGGGCGCACCGCCGAGAAGCCAAGGCTGGAGAAGGCTGACGTTTGTTAACTAACCTCAATTATTCCTGAAATTGATCCCCAGCCGCAATCGGTCTAAATGGCTATTTTTTAGTATCTTCAAGGGCCGAGCTCTGTAAAATCTCTGATTGCTCCACTGGGCGACGAGGCGGGGGTGAAAGGCGAGGGCGGGGGCGAGAATCTGCGAAAAGAGTGTTAAACCTCCCGGAAAATCGATGAATCGGGGGCACAATGGGCCTAGTTATCACAACGTTATTCTGGCCCGACTCCTATGCGACCAATTCGCACCTTTAATGTCACTCCATCGTTGCCCCAGCGTCTAGAGGCGCTACGCACCCTGGCCTACAACCTCCATTGGGATTGGGATGTGGAGATGGTAGACCTATTCCGGCGGCTGGATGCGGATCTGTGGGAGTCGAGCCGCTACAATCCGGTGCTGATGCTGGGCACCATGGGCCAGGAGCGGCTGAACGAAATCACCGAGGATGAAGGCTTTTTGGCCCAGATGGATCGGGCCGCCCAGCGACTGGAGGACTACCTGAAGGAGCGACCCTGGTACAAAAAGCATCGCCCTAATCCGGTGCCCGGTGAACGCTACGCCTACTTTTCCATGGAGTTTGGCCTCACCACCTGTATGCCCGTGTATTCCGGCGGGTTGGGGGTGCTGGCGGGGGATCACCTCAAGTCGGCCAGCGACATTGGACTGCCCTTGGTAGGGGTAGGGCTGTTGTATCAGGAGGGCTACTTTGCCCAGTACCTCAATGCCGATGGCTGGCAGCAGGAGCGCTATCCGATCAATGATTTTTACAATATGCCCCTGCACCTAGAGCGGGATGCCGATGGCAACGAGCTACGCATTGAGGTGGACTATCCGGGCCGGACGGTCTATGCCCGGATTTGGCGGGTTCAGGTGGGTACGGTGCCCCTCTATTTGCTGGATACCAACATTGAACCCAACAGTCAGTACGACCAGGACATCTGTGATCGACTCTACGGGGGCGACATCGATATGCGCATCCACCAGGAAATTATGCTGGGGATTGGCGGCATTCGGATGCTGAAGGCCCTGGGCATTGTGCCCACCGCTTACCACATGAACGAGGGCCACTCGGCGTTTATGGCCCTAGAGCGCATCCGGGTGCTGATGGAGGAGGATGGCCTTACCTTTGCTGAGGCGCTTCAGGTGGCCCAGGCCAGCCAAATGTTTACCACCCATACCCCGGTTCCGGCGGGGATTGACCTGTTTCCGCCGGACAAAGTACTGCACTACCTGGGCCACTATCGCCAGCGCTTTGGCCTGGGGGAAGCGGAGTTTTTGGCCCTAGGTCGTACGAATACCGGGGATTTTTCTGCCCCCTTCAGCATGGCGGTGCTAGCAATTAAAACCGCGACGTTTGTCAATGGGGTAAGCCAGCTCCATGGCAAGGTGTCCCAGGAGATGTTCGGCGAACTCTGGGCGAATTTGCCCCTAGATGAGGTGCCTATTCGCGCCATTACCAACGGTGTCCATGCCCGTAGCTGCGTAGCCCGGTCTACCCAGGCCCTCTACGACCGCTACCTTGGCCCCAACTGGTCCCAGGCGAGTCCGGGGGCGTCCCTGTGGGAGCGGGTGTACAGCATTCCCGATGAGGAACTGTGGCGCAACCACGAGCAATGTCGGTCGCATCTGGTGATGGTGGTGCGGGAGCGGTTGGCCAAAAACCTGCTGGAGCGGGGTGGCTCTCCCAGGGAGCTGACCGAAGCCCAGGAGCGATTGGATCCCTTTGTGCTCACCATTGGCTTTGCCCGCCGCTTTGCCA
This sequence comes from uncultured bacterium, assembly GCA_964635665.1. Lineage (GTDB taxonomy): Bacteria > Cyanobacteriota > Cyanobacteriia > Phormidesmidales > Phormidesmidaceae > Nodosilinea. Next base: position 5,737 of record CAZWNR010000147.1, read on the forward strand.
CCTACAAGCGGGCCACCCTGTTCCTGCGCGATCTTGACCGTATCCAGAAAATTATCAACGGCAACGGCACCCACCGTCGCGTACAGTTTGTCATCGCCGGAAAGGCCCACCCCAAGGACATTCCAGGCAAAGAGCTGATCCGCAGCATCATCCACTTTACCCGCGACCACGGCCTCAGCCGATCCATCGTGTTTGTGCCCAACTACGACATCCACCTGTCGCGGGATATGGTGGCGGGCTGTGATGTGTGGCTCAACAACCCCCGCCGCCCCCGCGAGGCTAGCGGCACCAGCGGTATGAAGGCGGCCATGAACGGCCTACCCAACCTCAGTGTGCTGGATGGCTGGTGGGATGAGGCGGACTATATCCGTACGGGCTGGCCCATTGGCCACGGCGAAGACTACGAAGACCCCGACTACCAGGACGATGTGGAGGCCAACGCCCTCTACGAAATTCTGGAAAAAGAGGTGGTGCCCCTGTTCTACGACCGCGATAGGGACGAAATTCCTCGCGGATGGGTGGCCAAAATGAAGGAAGCCATCTACCTGAACACGCCCCAGTTCAACACCGCCCGCATGGTGAAGGATTACGCCCACCAGGGCTATTTTGCCGCCAGCGACCGTGCCCACCAGCTGGTTTCCCAAAACTACGGCCCCGGCAAGGAACTGGCGGTGTGGCAGTCTCGCCTGATGGAACACTGGTACGACATTCGGTTCGAGGAAATCGCCATCTCCGCCGCCGCCGATCTGCGGGTGAATCAGCCCCTCAAGGTCTCGACCCGCCTCAACCTAGGGGCCATCACCCCCGATGATGTGCAGGTAGAACTATACCGGGGCAGCGTGGCCGTCGATGGCGAAATCCACACCGGCATCGCCACCCCCATGGCCTACCAGGGCCAAGATGCCAGTGGCCATAGCCTGTATGGCACCCAGGTGGAATATACCTCCAGTGGTCTGCAGGGCATCTCCCTACGGATTTTGCCCCAGCACTCCTCCCTCACCAGCCCCTACGATCCCAAACTGATCCTCTGGGCCAATCCGGAACAGGTGCCCATTGTGTCCGACTGGCCCCTGACCAAGGAACCCCAGGCGGTTTAGGCCACCCCCCTCCCATCGCTGGACTGGGGGTGGAGGTACGGAATTCGGCGGTGGGATTGGACGTGGGGTGGGGTTGGGCAGATTGTCCGGTCTGAGCAGTTTGGGGGCGTCATCGCCCCATAACATTAGGGCCGTAGGGCTTCTATCCCGTCGTTGATGGGGCCTTTGTTCGACCGCAGACCCAGGGAGACTCAAGTTTGTGCAGCCGTTGATCCAATCCTTTAACCGATATCTCAAGCGTAAACAGGCCGCCTATGTGCTGCCCGCCGTTGCCACGGCGCTGCTGCTCATCCTTTGGGAGGCCATCACTCACATTTTTCAAGTTCCTCAGTTTTTGCTGCCTGCCCCCAGCGATGTGTTGGCAGCCGCCCAGAGCTATGGAGCCACCATCTGGAAGCACAGTCTGATTACCCTCAGCACCACCCTAGCTGGGTTTTTCCTGGGGCTGGGGCTGGGGGTGGTGCTGGGCTTTTTAATTGGCTATTCCCGCCTCGCCTACCTGGTGCTTTACCCGCTGCTGGTGGGCTTTAATACCATTCCCAAGGTGGCGTTGGTGCCGCTGCTGGCGATCTGGTTTGGCATTGGGGCTATCCCCGCCATCATCACCGCCTTTACCCTTGCCTTTTTCCCCATTGTGGTTAACGTGGCGGCGGGCCTAGCCACCGTGGAACCCGAAATGCAGGATGTGCTGCGATCTCTGGGGGCCAGCCGCTGGGAAGTGTTTCAAAAAGTGGGCTTTCCCCACTCTCTACCCTACCTCTTTGCCTCCCTCAAGGTGGCCATTTCCCAGGCCTTTATCGGGTCGGTAATTTCCGAAACCGTGGCCTCGGATCGGGGCATTGGCTACGTGATTGTCTCCGCCAGCGCCAGCTTTAATGTAGCCCTGGCCTTTTTGGCGATTTTGTCCCTAGCGGCCATGGGCATTTTGCTCTACGGCTGCTTTGCCCTCGTCGAGAAACGCACCATCCACTGGGCCAGATAAACTCACCCCTACCCAGTTCCTCTCAGCCCACAGCGGGCAAGGGTGGGGACGCCTATCCCTCGATGACTTCTCCTGGGCGGAGAGGATCGAGGGATGGTTGTTTCAAGGGCTATTCGCCCTTGGGCAGCCTAGCCCGATAGCCCTGCTCGGGTGGGGTATTGCCGCAGCAGGGAGAAAAACTGCTGGCTATTGAAGCTACGTGGATCCATGCGGCTGCCGGATCGATCCACGGCTTGGTGGGTGGTAATGCGGTTGTCGGGGATGGTGGTTTGGGCCAACAGCCAAGCCAGGGAGGTGTATTGGGCTGAAGTATAGCCGCTGTGGCTGCGGCGATTGTTCATGCCGTCGCCGGGGGTTTCTAGGGAAACGTGGTAGGCAAAGTTGTTGACCGAGGGCGGGAAATTGGGGTTTGTACGCACGGTCTCCGGGCCGTTGGGGCCATCAAAGACGGAATTGCCTGCCCCAAAGGCCCGCTTTTCTGGCGGCACAATGTAATAGATCGTGCCATCCCGGCCAACCAGGGCAT
>CAZWNR010000148.1:0-8334 GCA_964635665.1 uncultured bacterium
ATGGACCCCAGGGGACTGAATGTCGGTGTCTACCACCGCCACCCGAAAGCCCTTTTGGGCCAAAATTACCGCCAGGTTGGAGACGGTGTTCGATTTGCCTGTCCCTCCCCGGTAGGAATGAATCGAAATAATTTGTGCCATACGACAGAATCCTATCCCCTTCCTAACAATGCCTAGCTCTGAGAGCAGCTAGGGCGGCTACAGTGTCTCTAAAACGATGGCTTGAGGTTCCCTAGGTCTTCCGGTGACACGACATCTCAGTGAGATAGCATCCCAGCGACACGGCATCCCATTAACAGTGCCCTCCAACCCAGGACGACCCATCCATACCCTATGATGCCCCTTTGTGCCATGAAATCGAGGTTGAGTGAGCCGCCTAGACTCCCCCATTATGCTTTTACGATGTACGCTAGGTTCCCTCAGGATGGCGCAATTCCTTTACAGAATAGCGCCTCGGCAGCGAGGGCATCTTGGCTAGCGTGTCTTAGGCGTTGCCGTGACCTATCCATGGACTTTTCAGGCCGCAGACCGTGGATCTTGAAGGGATGAATCGAGTAGGGATGGATCGATTAGGAATCGAGGACTAGATGGGGCTAGATATCTTACTGCTGACAATCTACTTCATCTGTATTGGCTATTTGGGCTACCAAATGGTGTTGTCGGTGGAGGCTGAAATGGAGGATCGTGTCACCTTCATCCCCGACCCGGACGTCCTAGGCAAAGCCCTGGCGGATCAGCTCACCCGCCAGGGGCTTTCGGCGGATTTGGGGCAGGTGGTGATGGAACTGCCGCCACCGCTCAAACCCCAGGTGGGGGCAATGGTGATGCCGCCACCCCTGCGGTCTGATGCTCCCAATTCTCAGGCCGAAAATGCCCTGATTGCTGTACAGGTACTCCCCCAGGGGCCTCAACCCATCAAGCCCTTGGCGGGGCTAACGGTGCAGGTGCTCAACCAGACCCAGGGTTTCCAGGTGATGGTGGATTGGGATCGCAGTTCCTTTACCCAAATGAACAACCAAGCTCAACGGGTGATTCGCTACACCCCTGGCACGCGGCTCGATTTGGGCCTGCCCCAGGTAACCAGTGTGGTCAACCCCAACCAACTGTTGAGTGCTGTGGCCACCAGTGAGGCATCCTTTAGCCTGAATCCTGAGACCCAACTGCTGCAACCCTCGACGCCGTTGATCGATGCTAACCGCCTGCTCAGTGTGCCTCCCCCGGCCCGCGTCTATGCCCTAGACCTAGCACTGAGCATTACCCCTGTCCTGGGTCGGGGGGCGCGTCCGGTGGTGTTGCTCCTACCCTTCCGCTTTCGGGTCGAACGCCTACTCGCCAAGCCCCCGATTCCCTACCTCCGATGGTTTATAAAGCGGTAGCTGTAGAGGTCATCGGTGATGGACGGGTTAGGTCATGGTAGCGCCCCAGAGGGCCAGGGTTTGGCGACAGCATTGTTTCAGCCGTTCCCCGCAGGTGGGGTCGGGGGAGGTTTGGCCGGAGAAGTCCCAGTCGTTGATGGTGGAGAGCGTCCACTGCTTGCCGCGATGGTCAAACCCGGCCACTTCTAGGCCGATTACCCGCCGCTCGTGGCTGTCAGGATCGGTGTGCAGGCGAATTTGAACTAGCAAACTGCGACAGCGGAACAATCGGCTGACGCCCGGAAAGTGAAAGCCCAGGTCGATGGAGTCGGGATCCACTAGGTCACGGGTTTCTCGATCATTGGCCCAGGGTTTTAGATCGACCCGCAGATCGGGGAATTCGCCCTTAAAGAGACCGACCACGGTGGCAATTTTGCTGGCAAATTCAATGCTATTGGCCTGTTCTGCTGCGTTCACGCTGCCTGCGACAAAAGTGAGTTAGCTTTCAGAATAGGATAGCGTTTTGTTTACAACAGTTAACTGCTTAACCAAACAAATGGCCCTACCCTCCCCGCCGTGCCGGATCCTACTGACCCACATTGAGATCGGCTTGACAGGTGCTCAGCATCCGCAGGTCGTTCTCAGAGAGGGTCTCAAGGGCGTGGAACCCGCTGAGATTGAGCGGGGCAAGGCCGTTTTGAAACGCCGTGCTGGCAATGGGGCTTTGGGGTTCTAGGGCAATGCTGTAGGGGTAGGCTTCCTGGCTGTAGCTGTCAACAATCGTCATGGCCAGGGCATTACCCTCTACCCGCCCGTGGAAGCAGTCGAAGGAGGAGCCTGGAAAGTACAGTGCGCCGTAGATGTCTTGGCCGTCGCTGTTGAGGACAATGTAACCGCTGCCGATCTGGTCGGGGTCGGGAGACTGGCCAAAGAGATACTGCCCCGGTGCTGGGAAAGACTGGGCTGGGGTCGTTGGGGCCACAACGGGGGCCGGAGCCTCTAGGGCCAGGTCGAGGGACATTGCCTTGTGGTGACTGGCCTGGGCTTCTAAGCCTAAACCCATAGCCACCACACAGGCTGCTACTACCCCAGCTCGCGCCAGGGATCGGGGGGCCATGCTCAGCCAGCGGAGGGGAAATGACACGGATTTCGATAGCGCCATGGATGCAATCATTAGATGTCCCTCCTTCGTTCTAACGTTTCTAAATTCTGAGCCCGGGTTGTAGCGACTGATCCCGATCTGAACTGAGCTCAATTCGGATCGGAAACAGGCTGAGCCTGGAACCAACACCCCTAGCTCAGGCCGAGAGCAGGTTTTATGGCCTCTAGATTCAATGTAGTAGAACAGCTTGATCCAGATAGGGGAGTGATTCCCGACCGTAACAACTCTTTGAATAAGGGTGCGCCCGTTGGTAATGAGTCGATACATTCTAGGGAAATCCCTAGGCCGCATCTCGGTTTTTTCTTGGGCACAGTTTTGTTATAGAAGGAACCGCTCGACCGCACCCTGCCTGAGGTGCCACCTCTTAAATTGTCAGCTTAAATGGCTAACCTCAATGGTCAGTGATTGGCGTGAGGAATTGGTGTGAGAAATCATTGGCCCCTGGGTCGATGCACCTAGGAACGGAGGAGATGATAGACAGCGGGAATGGAAGGACGTCTATTCCTTGGCTGGTCGACTAGCCTTGCAGCAGATTAAACAGGTCGTCTTCGATGTCGTAGCCCAGCATTTGGGTCATGAACTTCAGCTTGGTGGGGTTGAAGTGTCCCTGCTGCTGAAGCCATGCGGCAACCACAAAAATCTTCTGCATCACAAAGATTTCTAGGGCTTCGGGGTTGTAACGAATGCCGTCGGCGGGGCTAAATTGGTGGGGCACCAGCATGGCGGCATAGCGTCCTAGTTCTCCGGCTTCCCAGTCCAGCACAAGGGGTAGCCAAGGGTATTGGCTATCCAGACGAATGAACCACAGCCGCACCTCTGGCAGTTCCGACAGTTCCCTGGGGTCGGTGGGGTCGCGAGGAATGTCGATGTCAAACCGCAGTCCGTCCACCTCGGCGATGCCCTTTTCGCTGGCGATTAGGGGTTCAATCACCGCTGTGGCGGGGCTGAGGTCGAGGGTTTGCAGGTGGCTGTCGCGGAGGGTAATGGTGTGGGCCATAGGAAATGAACAAGGATGAACAGCCTCTATTGTGTCAGAGGGGGGTGGCAGAGGGGAAAGAGCGTGCCATGATGGGTAACGGTTTTTGTGTCGAATGGGCTTTGCTGAATGTCTGCTTCTCCCCTGCGTGTGTGCATTACCCTTGGAACCCGGCCTGAAGCGATTAAGCTGGCCCCGGTGATTCAGGCGTTTCAACGGGACGCGGCCTTTGATACCCAGGTGGTGCTAACGGGGCAACACCGGGAAATGGTGGATCAGGTAATGGCCCTGTTTGACCTGCAAGCCGATGCCGACTTGGCCATCATGCAGCCGAAACAGACCCTCACCGACATTACCTGTCGCAGTATCCAGGGGCTAGAGGCCCATTTTCAGACCCTCAAGCCCGACTTGGTGATTGTGCAGGGCGACACCACCACCGCCTTTGCCGCCGCCCTGGCCGCCTTTTACCAAAAAATTCCGGTGGGCCATGTCGAGGCCGGACTGCGCACCGACAATATCTATAGCCCCTACCCCGAAGAGGCTAACCGACGGCTGATTTCCCAGATCACCACCCTGCACTTTGCCCCCACCGCCAAGTCCGTAGAGCACCTGAAGGCATCGAGCGTGGTAGGAGAAATCCACGCCACGGGCAACACTGTAATCGACGCCCTACTCACCGTCGCCGCCCAGCGGCCCGACTGCCCCATCGACGGCCTAGATTGGGATCGCCATCGGGTGATTTTGGCCACCGTCCACCGGCGGGAAAACTGGGGCCAACCCCTAGAAGACATCGCCGCTGGGTTCCTAGCCGTTCTAGAAGCCCAGCCCGACACCGCCCTGCTGCTGCCCCTGCACCGCAATCCCCTGGTGCGCGACCCCCTCACCGCCGCCCTGGGCGACCATCCCCGTGTATTTTTAACGGAACCCCTCGACTATCGCGCCCTAGTGGGAGCCATGCAGCGCTGCCATCTGCTGCTGACCGATTCCGGCGGCTTGCAAGAGGAAGCCCCTGGCCTAGGCAAACCCGTCCTAGTTCTGCGCGACACCACCGAACGCCCGGAAGCGGTGGAGGCTGGCACCGCCCGCCTGATCGGCACCGACCGGGAAGCCATCCGCCACCATGCCCTGGAACTGCTGACCAACCCCGCTGCCTACGAGGCCATGGCCCAGGCGGTAAACCCCTTTGGCGATGGCCACGCCTCCGAGCGCATCCTCGCCATTGTGAAGACCTACCTAAGCCAACGGACGGCGACCTAAACCGGGGCCGTTACTGCTGAATCAAACCGAAAGCCTGCCTTGCGGATGCGATCCATGGCTTCACCAAGGCGGTCGCAGTCGGCAATCAGGCTAACCCGCACATAGCCTTCGCCACCGGGGCCGAAGGCGTTGCCGGGGGTGAGCACCACCCCCGTTTCTTGCAGCACCGAGAGGGCAAAGTCGGTGGAGGTGCTATCGAGGGGGCAGGGCACCCAGAGGTACATGGTGGCCTGGGGCCGATCCACCGTCCAGCCGAGGGAGGCGAATTCCTTGATCAAAAAGTCGCGGCGGGTGGAGTAGCGCTCCTGGACTTCGTGGAGGTAGTGGTCGGGCAGGGAGAGGGCGGTTTCGGCAGCCCGTTGCAGGGCGGCAAAGATGCCGTAGTCTAGGTTGGTTTTGAGGGTACGCAGCCCTTGGATCACCTGGGAATTGCCCACCACAAAGCCGACCCGCCATCCGGCCATGTTGTAGGTTTTGGAGAGGGTGTGGAACTCGACGCCGACCTCTTTGCCGCCGGGAATTTCCAGCAGGCTGGTGGGTTGGTAGCCGTCAAAGGCCAGCTCGGCGTAGCAGAGGTCGTGGACAAGGAGCACCTGGTAGCGGTGGGCAAACTCCACGGCGGCCTCAAAAAATTCGCGGGGGGCGGTGGCGGCGGTGGGGTTGCTGGGATAGTTGAAGAACAGCGCCTTGGCCCGTTTGGCAACGTCGGGGGGGATGGCATCAAAGTCGATCAGCCACTGGTTTTCGGGGGTGAGGTGCAGGTGGTAGATTTCCCCTCCGGCAATGACGGGGCCGCGAAAGTGGGCAGGGTAGGCCGGAGTCGGCACCAGCACCAAGTCGCCCGGATTGATAAAGGCCATGGCCAGATGGGTGATGCCCTCCTTAGAACCCAGCAGGGGCAGGGCTTCGGCGGTGGGGTCAAGCTGGACACCGTAGCGACGGGCATACCAGTCGGTGATGGCGGTACGGAAGCTGGCGGTGCCCTCGAAGGGGGGGTAGCCGTGGGTGGCGGTGTCGGCAATGGCCCGCTGGGCCGCTTCCACCACGGGGGCGGGGGTGGGGCCATCGGGGTTACCCATGCCCAGGTCGATCAAATCGAGGCCCTGTTCGCGGGCGCGGGCCTTGAGTTCGTCGAGGCGGGCAAAGACGTAGGGAGGGAGAGAATTAATGCGCTGGGCGGGCTGGAGCCAACTAAGGGTCATGGCTGTACCTCCGAGGGAGCCGTAGAGGGAGACGAGGATAGGCGGGGGCGTTCCCGCAGTTCGGGGCAGAGGGGCGACACCATTGCCGCCAGCAGGGCATCGGGGGATACCGTGAAGGGCAGGTGGTGAATGTCCGATCCTTCCCGGCAGGCAAAGGTTGCCGCCTGCTGAAGATCGGCCAGGGTAGCCTCACCGAGGCCCAGATCGGCCAGGGTTTGGGGCAGCCCCGTAGCCCGGTAGAACTGGATCAACTGCTGCCGCGCCGCCGTAGCCAGGGAAGACTTGCCGCCTATTTCCTCTAGCCGCAACTGCACCAGGATGCCGTAGGCCACCTTTTCGCCGTGGAGGGCATCGTGGCAGGCGGGCAGTTGGGTGAGGCCGTTGTGAACCGCGTGGGCGGCCACGGTACGGCACTGGGCACCGCCCACGCCGCCGATTACCCCGGCGAGTAACACCGTGGCATCTACCACTTCTCGCCATTCGGGGCCACCCCACTGGCGCAGCGCCGCCGGAGTTTTTTGAAACAAAATATCCCGCAGTACTCGCCCCTGCTGCACCGCCGAAATAATCAGGGTTTGGTCGGAAGACCCACTGCTCACCGAGGCTTCGTACCACTTGGCCAGCCCGTCGCCAATGCCCGCAATGAGGGTGCGCGGCGACGAGGTGCGAATCAGGGCATAGTCTAAAATCAGCCGATCTGGGCAGCGGTCTAGGGCCACATCGTAGCGGAAGGCTCCGGCTTCGGAATAGACATTCGACAAGGCTGTCCAGGCTGCACAGGTTGCCCCAGAGGTGGGAATCGTGACCACCGGACAACGAATCTGATGAGCCAAGAGTTTGGCCGTATCTAGGGCCTTGCCGCCGCCCACCCCAATCACCACGTCGGCCTGGTGAGTTTGGGCAACGCCGCGCAGCCGTTCTAAGGTGGCTTCGCTACAGTCGCGGCCGTAGTTGGCGGTTTGGCTGGCCAGTCCGGCCTGGGTTAGGGCATCCAGCAACGGCTGCACCCTTGGCAAGCTGTGCTGTCCGCCCACCACCAGGGGACGCTGACCTAGGGCGGCAATGGCCTCACCCTGGCTGGATAAAATGCCATCGCCCCGCACCACCTGGGCCGGAGCAATGGCAAGGGTTGAAATTGCGGAAAGGCTGGTCGTCATTGATATACCCAGAACGCGAGGGCGTGGAGCGAGGCCGAGGGCTAGGCCAGTAAATCGCGGTTGATCTGCACCTGATAATCTAGGCCAGAATCCTTGGGGGCGGGCTGAGCCTGGCCCAGATACACCAGTCGAGAAACACCGTTGGGCTCATGCACAATGGCGCGGGCGCGGACGGTGGCGGTTTGGCCCGGAATGCCTAAGCGGTAGGGCTTGAACAGGTTGCTGGCGGCCTGGCGCAGGGTGGCATCCAGTTCGGCTTCGGTGATGGCGTTGGGCACGGCGATCACAATCTGGCTGGAACCAGAATCGTAGACCGTGGCGTAGGGCAACGCGCCTTCGATCACCGTGCGGGTAAAGGGCTCAAAACTGAGACCCAGCAGCCCCACCGTCAGCACTGCCGCGAACCCCGCAGCGCCCACCAACCGAAACCGAATGCCCCACTTAAGGGCAAATCCCAGTCCGGCAATGACCGCGAGGGCGACGGTACCAATGGCGGCCCATTGGGTGACTTCCAGGAATTCGGCGGGTGTTGGCATAGGTCTATAGTGCAGATAGATTAACAAAGATATCGCAGATGTTGTGCCTTGGACTAGGGGCTAGCCTCGGCGAGATTTCGACGGGGCCAAGGCGAAGCTCGCCGGAACGGCTGTTCCTTAGGGGAAGAAAATAGAGGGTTCTATCTAGTCTGATCGTACTCTGGATATCGTCCTCTGATCAGGGGTTGGACTAGGGGAATACCGAGTTTTCCCGGAGACCGTGTGTCATCGGCAACCGACGACCCAGGAATGCTTGTAAAGCCGACCAAGACGCGGTAAAACTTGAAGCCGTACTGATTAGAGGATGGCGGCGGCTATGGTGACAGCAGCAAAAGGGGCAATCCATTGGGGAGCAGGTCACCGAAGGGCGGTGCTAGGGGCTTTCATGGCCCTGGTTTTAAGCGGATGCGGAGCCTCCAAAGTATCCCAGTGCAACGATTTAGCCGTGGTGGTTAACCAAACCCAGACCTTCATGCCTGAGTTTGAAACCGATATTCAAGCCTTTAGTGAAAGCGCGGCCCAAGTCAAAAACCTGGACGACATTAAGGCCGCCGCCAGTCAATACACCGCCGCCGTCGATAAAGTCGTCACCAATCTCAATACTCTAGTCAGCGATCTAGAGGCCGTTTCCCTCAAAGATGAGACCCTAGTGGCCTTTCGGGATGAATACATCAGTGTGGTGCAGGGGT
>CAZWNR010000149.1:0-8296 GCA_964635665.1 uncultured bacterium
CTCTACCTGTCTACGTCTTAATCACCTTAACGAGCCGCAATGCACCGCTGGGGAATCAAGGGCAGCCAAGCAGGATTGGGCCTTACAGGGCCACCCGGAAAACCCAGGATTCGTAGGCGGGATCTCGCCCTTCGGCGATGGCCGTAAGCTTGTCGCGCAGCAGGGTGGTACTGGGGCGATGGGTGGGGGTAGTGTAGGTTTCCACCTGGCGCACCGGGGTAATTTTGGCCGCCGTGCCGCTGAGGAAAACTTCGTCGGCAATGAACAGTTCGGTTTTGTCCACCGGACGCTCCACCACCTCGATCCCCAGGTCGCGGGCCACGGTGAGAATGCTGTCGCGGGTGATGCCCTCCAGGATGTCTTGCTCAAAGCCGGGGGTAATCAGCTTGCCGTTGCGGACGATGAACACATTCATCCCGGAGGCCTCGCTCACCTTGCCCTGGGAATTCATCAGAATCGCCTCATCAAAGCCCGACTCCACCGCCTCGGTTTTGGCCAGGGAGGAGGTAATGTAGGCTCCGCTGATTTTGCCGCGCAGGGGCAGGCTGCGGTCTTCCTGGCGATACCAGGAGCTAATTCGGCAGGAGACCCCCTCCGGCGAGAGGTAGTCTCCCAGCTCTAGGCCGTAGACAAAGAAGTTCTTTTCGACCTTGTGCAGCCGGGGAGAAATGCCCAAATCTGAGGTGTAGACAAAGGGCCGCATATAAAACGACACCTGGGGCTGATTCTTCTTGACAAAATCCACCAGCACCGACTGAATGGTTTCGGCGGGGAGGTCGTAGTTCAACAGCCGCGCACTGGTGCTAAGGCGCTGACTGTGGCGATCCAGCCGAAACAGCAATACCTGCCCTTCCTGCTGAGGATCGGGAATCCCCCGCAATCCGCCAAAGGCTCCGGTGCCGTAGTGCAGGGCGTGGGTGGCAATGGAAAGTTTGGCGTCGTTGAAATCCCGAAACTGGCCTTCAAAGTAGGCGATGGGCAGAAAGTTTTGCATAACTACGGCTGGACTGGACAATGGCGTGATAGAGAATTCTTTATCAGGATAGTGCCAATCTTTGGGCTTGCCCCAACAAGTTCAGCCTTCTTTGGATTTTCGCCCCATCGGGATCCCTGGATGCGTTCCCCCGCCCTACAGGTCTGGGTCGGCGGGGAGCGTATGGGCAATGGTCAGCCATTCTTCGACCACGTAGGGGGCCACCACCAGACGGGCCGGGGGCTGACCCACCAGGGGCACCGCCAGGGTCAGGGGAATGGGGCGGGATAGATCCCCTAACACCTTGGCCATGTCGTACTGACTGACATTCTCCGGCAGCACCGAGGCCGGGGTTTGGGGATCTAAGGCATAGGGGGCGACCCACTGGGCGGTGGTGCCCGTCTCAATGGTGAGACCCCCCTGGCGATCCACCGTCACCTGCCCCGGAAAGCCCACCAAACGCAGGTAGATGCCCTGGATATCCTGCCCCCGGTAGCGCTTGAAAACCGTCGCCTGCCAAGCCAAATCCCGATGGTCGCGCAGGCTTTGGCGAGATCGGTAGGTGGTTTGGCCCGGTTGTTCGTGGTAGGTATGCACGGAGGCCCAGGCCGGGGCAGCGGTGGCCAGCAACAGAACCAAACCCAGCAACAAAGCTAGGCCCAGGCGGCGTAACCAATGCCACAGGGTTTCCGAGGTCAATAGATCACCCAACATCAGGCACTCTCCGGGATCTTCAGACATACATTTCATACATTTCTAAGGGTAAGTCAGCGGAACCGCTGAACGTCAGCATGGCTTTAGAAGATGTTGTGGCCTATTCCCTGGGCATCCACACCGTTGGACGTGACCTGGGTGGTGGTTGGCGAAGGGGCAGGGCTGGCAGGGGAGTGCTGGCCTCTACAATGGGCGTATTCGTCCCAGGGAGGACAGGGCTAATGGTGGCGGTGCATGGCCATCTGTTAATTGGGCCACCGGGGAGCGGCAAAAGCACCCTGGCTCGGCAGATTCAATCCAGTCTGCCCCAAAGTTGTGTGGTGTCTACCGACCAAATTCGTCAAACCCTGTACGGAAATGTGGCGGAACAGGGGGTATGGCCGGACATTGAGGCGGAGGTGGTGCGGCAAATTACCCAGGCCCTAGGGCGAGGAGAGGCGGTGATCTATGATGCCACCAATGCACGGCGATCCTGGCGATTAGCCTTTTTGCAACGATTACACCCCCTAGACATTCCCTGGGTAGGCTGGTATTTGAAGACGCCCTTGGCCCTTTGCCAACAGCGCAATCTCCAGAGAGATCGCCAGGTACCCGCAGCGGTCATTGAGACCTCCTACGAAGCCTTACAGCGGTGTCCCCCCTCCATAGCCGAGGGTTTTGTGGCCATTTATGCCCTTGAGGGGGAGGATCCCTACCCCCAGGTAGATCATTATCTTCGGCACATCCAAAAACCGTAGGGTTGATAAGGATGAACCCTGATATAGCGGATTCCACTCGAATGAGGTACATAGTGGGGATCCCCCCTGCCCCCCTTGATAAGGGGGGTACAGAGCAAAACTGAGACAGCTAGATACTGGGGGGATCTAGAACCGAGCAACGGTGTACCTCACTCTGCCGAGAACTGCTATAAATGTTGTCTGAGTATCAGAACCGAGCCTTGAAGGTGGTTTAATGCTGCCTCAAGAAGCCCTCCACTTAGCGGCTTGCGTCTTCGATCTTTTGCGGCATTGGAAAGGTTATGAACATCTTTAAGATTGGTTCTGGTAGTCCTACGCCTGAGGATATTGGTCGCTGGTGTAGACGGATGGGGTGGTTTGGCTTGATCGTGCAATCCATGCTGGGGTTTATCCCGCTGCTGGTGGTGGTCACTCGCATCTTCAGGAGCCAGCAGGTTGGGGGGTTTGGCGGCGGACTATGGCTAGCGATTGTCTGCCTGCTGGTGCTGCTGTTCAGCATTTACTGGTGTTTTCGCTACACCCAGCTAGCGGCTCGTCTGATGCGCACGGATAATCGCCCACCGAAATCTGCTGTAAAGCGGGCGCTGAAGCTGGGCCTACTTTCCAATCTAGCTATCCTCAGTTTGGCCACCCTGATTGCGCTCTGGCAGGTGAGTGGGATGACCCTACGACTGCTGTCGGTGCCCCAGGGGGCAGCGGTGCTGGCTCCCAATGCGGCGGTGCCCTCTGCAGCGTTGATCACCCCCTCTAACATGATTGCAATCTACGCCATGGTTAGCACCATTGCGGCAGGGCTGGTGGGGTTGATTGTGGCGCTGCTGCTGATCTACGTTGTGGGTCGTCACCGCATTGCCCAAGATAGCTTTGTGTAGGTTCAGGTGTGTGGGTTCAGGCCAGAGTAGGTTCAGGCCAGAGTAGGCTCAGCACTGTCGGGGGTGCGGGGGAAGGGGATCACATCCCGGATGTTGCCCATGCCGGTCATGAACTGCACCAGACGCTCAAAGCCAAGGCCAAACCCGGCGTGGGGCACGGTGCCAAAGCGGCGCAGATCCAAATACCACCAGTAGTCTTCGATGGGCAAACCCGCCTCCTGAATGCGGCGTTCTAGCACGTCCAACCGTTCTTCGCGCTGGGAACCGCCGATGATTTCGCCCACCTTGGGAGCCAGTACATCCATGGCCGCTACGGTTTCGCCACCGTCATTCAGGCGCATGTAGAAGGCTTTGATGCCCGTGGGATAGTCGGTGACGATGACGGGCTTTTTGAAGAGTTCCTCCGCCAGATAACGCTCGTGTTCAGATTGCAGGTCGATGCCCCACTCCACGGGAAACTCGAAGGTTTTATCGGCCTTTTCCAGCAGCTTGACCGCTTCGGTGTAGGTGATGCGCTCGAAGGTGTTGTGGATGATGTTGTCGGCGGTGGCGAGGACGGAGTCATCAATGCGCTGGTTGAAGAACTCCATGTCCTCCGGGCAGGCGTTCAGCACCGAACTGAAGATGTACTTGAGGAAGTCCTCGGCCAAGTCCATGTTGCCCACCAGGTCGCAGAAAGCCATTTCTGGCTCCACCATCCAAAATTCGGCTAGGTGGCGGGAGGTGTTGGAGTTTTCGGCCCGGAAGGTGGGGCCAAAGGTGTAGACATCCTTGAAAGCCATGGCCATGATCTCCGCCTCAAGCTGGCCGCTCACTGTTAGATAGGCGGGTTTGCCGAAGAAGTCTTGCCCATAGTCCACCTTGCCCTCAGCGGTTTTGGGCACCTGGGTAAGGTCTAGGCCCGTGACCGCAAACATTTCCCCTGCACCCTCGCAATCGCTGGCGGTGATGATGGGTGTGTGCATCCACAAAAAGCCCTGTTCCTGGAAAAACTGGTGAATGGCCTGGGCGCAGGCATTCCGCACCCGAAACACGGCCCCCAGGGTGTTGGTGCGGGCACGCAGATGGCCGAGGCCGCGCAGAAACTCAAAGGAATGGCGCTTTTTCTGGAGGGGATAGGTTTCCCCATCCGCCGTGCCAAAGACGGTGATGGTTTGGCCCTGAAGCTCCACCCGCTGCCCCTTGCCGGGGGATTCCACCAAACTGCCGCCAATTTCCACCGAAGACCCCGTAGTCAGCGCCTTGACCACCGTGTCGTAGTCGGCCATGTCGGCATTCAGCACCACCTGCAACCCCGCCATGGAGGATCCATCGTTCACCTCCAGAAAGGTGATGCCCTTGCCCTCTCGCTTGGTGCGAACCCAACCCTGAAGGGTGATGGCTTGGCCTGGGGTGCCGGAATGCAGAATGTCTCGAATACGTGGCATGGTTCAGCGCAGGTTAATGGGTCACTGTTCCCTATTTTGACCCATGTTGCCCCTCTCACCCATGTCGCTCAGGATGTCCTGGGATGGGGTGACGGGTCGGGCGGCGTTTGCTGGGTGCGTCCTCTCGGTAAAATCCTAGATCGGCCTAGTGCGCTGAATTCTAGTCCGCTAAATTGAGATAGCGGATTCTCCTTGAATGAGGTGCATTGTGCAGATCCCCCCCGGCCCCCCTTGATAAGGGGGGGCAAGGTAAATCGGCTGCGGATAGCACCTGGGAGGATCTGAAGTCCTCAAATTTGTACCCCACTGAACCAAGAACCGCTATAGCGTTCTTGACCTGAGCCACGAGAGTTCTTAAACCGAATTACACCCCTTCCATCATCGTTACCCCTATGGCTAAATCCGATCCCAACCGTGTGCTGCGCCTGTTGCCCCTAGTGGCGGGGGGCCTAGGGGGGACGCTGCTGCTCATCAACCGCATCCTGACGCCAGGGCTAACGGAATCCCAGGCTCGCTCGGACGTCATGGGGGTAATTCTCAGCGCCCTGCTGATTTTGACCGGGCTGCTGTGGCAACGGGTGCAGCCCATCTCCCCGGAGGCCGTAGTACTGGAGGGCGAGGAAGGCTTTGACCTAGAGGCCACCCTGCCCGACGAGGTCAAAACAGAACTGGCCTGGGCCTCCCACCTGTTGCTAACCAACACGGTGACGCGCTCGGTGCTGGTGTATTACCAGGGGCGGGTGTTGCTGCGGCGGGGTATCCTGGGGCCAACGGCAGCGGTAGACCCCGGCCCCATCCTCAAGCGGGTGCTGGAAACGGGCAAAGCAGTGTATTTGGTGAATCTGAAAATCTACCCCGGTCGGGTGGAGTTTACCTATCTGCCCCCCAATACCCAGGGGGTAATTTGCCAGCCTTTAGGAAATCAAGGGGTGCTGATTTTGGCGGCCAATGCACCCCGCAGCTACACCAAACAGGATGAAGCCTGGGTGGAAGGCGTTGCCGATAAATTGAGCCATTCCCTAGCCATGGCATCACCAGCCGAGGCGTAGCGGTGGAGACCCAGGCTGTAAAAGGGAATCTTCTGGGGGATACTTGAAGAAATCCATGACGATATGTAACACGCGATGGCTGCTGCGGTTTGTCTGCAAAATGTTCACAAGGTCTACAACGGTGTGCCCGTGGTCAACGACCTCTCCCTATCTATCGAGGCGGGGGAAGTCTTTGGCCTGCTAGGGCCAAACGGGGCAGGTAAGTCCACCACCATTCGTATGGTCACCACCCTCACCCAGCCCAGTCAGGGGGACATTGTGGTGGCCGGGTACGACGTGAGCCGTCAGCAACTCGATGTGCGCCGCCAGATTGGCGTGGTGCTGCAACAAACCAGCGTCGATGGCGACATGACGGTGTGGGAAAACATGGAATTCCATGGCCGCATGCACCACATTCCCAGCGCCCAGCGGCGGCGCAGTATCGATACCTGGCTAGAGTATGTGGAACTGCAAGATCGGCGGGATGACAAGGTGAAAACCCTCTCCGGCGGCATGAAGCGGCGACTGCAAATTGCCCGCGCCCTGCTGCACAACCCAAAAATTTTGTTCTTAGACGAACCCACCGTGGGATTGGATCCCCAAACCCGTCGCCGCCTGTGGGAAATCATCCAGCGCCTCAACCAGCAGGGCATGACCATGCTGCTCACCACTCACTACATGGATGAGGTGGAATACCTCTGTAACCGCATTGGTGTGATGGATCAGGGCAAGCTGATTGAACTGGGCACCCTCGATCAACTACGCCAGCGCCACGGCCAAGGCATCGTCATGACCCAGCGGGACGGCCACTGGGACTACCAGTTTTTCCCCACCCTAGAGGACGCCAACACCCACCTCAACCAGCAATCCGACAAAACTGGCATGATGGCGCGCCCCTCCAACCTAGAGGACATTTTTGTCGAACTCACCGGGCGCAACCTCGATTAAAGGCGGTATCGTAGGAGCGATGTATCCTCGCCCCCAAGGAGCTATCCCTATGGATTTAATGGGTTTAGTCAACCAAGCCATCGCCAGCAGCGACACCGAAGCCAACAGTAGCCTGGTCGGCTCTCTGCTCAACACCCTCAACCAAGCCCCCGTAGACAACACCCAAATCGGAGCCATTGCCGGACAAATTCAGCAGGTGCTCCAGGCTAGAAGTCAGGGCCAAGCCGATGCCGGATCCCTCATGGGTATTCTGCAAGCGGTCGCCAGCAGCGGAGCCATCGAGCAGCTTCTAGCCTCCGAGCAGGTCGCCACCATCGCCCAGCAGGTCGGTGTTGATCCGGCCATGATCCAAAATGTGACGCCCCTCATCGCTCAATTTTTGGTGAAAGGCTCCAACAGCCAGGGCGATGGGCTCTTGCAAAAGGTGCTCTCTGGGGAAGTTGACCTTGCCCAGATGGCCAACCTCATCGGCATGGCGAGCAAATTCCTGTAGCAAGTTACCGTCAGTCGATCACGGGTCAAGGTGGGGCCACGGTTCTTTGGTTTCCGTAGACCAAAGAACTCCCCCACCCTTTGATCCAACGCGATCCACTGATCATCACTTGTCTCGATCCCCTGAGTTTCCACCCTAATGTCCAGCCTAGCCACCACCATCGAAGCGATTTTGTATCTTAAGGGCCAACCCCTCTCCATTGCCAAACTGGCGGAACTCGCCCGCTGCGAACGGGAAGACATCGAAGAGGGGCTAATTGATCTGATGGACGACTACGCCCACCGAGACGGTGCCCTCGAAATCGTGGAGACGGTGGATGGCTACTGCCTCCAACTCAAGGAGCGCTATCGGTTTTTGGTGGATATGCTGATTCCCCTAGACCTGGGGGTTGGTGCCCTGCGCACCCTCGCCGCCATTGCCCTCAAAGGCCCGATCAGCCAAACCGATCTGGTGGATCTGCGTGGATCGGGAGCCTACCAGCATGTCCAGGAACTTTTAACCCAGGGCTTTGTTCGCAAGCGCAAGCAGTCCGAAAGCCGATCTTCCCTAGTGCAGGTCACCGACAAGTTCTACCAGCATTTTGAGATCGACCAACTGCCCAAACTGCGGCAAAAATCCCCCAGCCCCGCCGCCGATGCCTCGCCATCGGACGAAGACGATGTAGGGGAAGACGATCTGGCAGAAGAACCGCTAGAAGAAGCTACCCCAGAAGCCCCTAGCCCCTAATCCTCCATCTCGACACCTATAGCCGATTTCCCTTGAGTGAAGTGCATTGCGATGATCCCCCCTGCCCCCCTTGATAAGGGGGGTACAGAGTAAACCTCAGACCGATAGTTCCTGGGAGGATCTAAAATCCAGCAATGGGGTATTTCACACTATCGAGAACAGCTATAGATCTCTGGGATTCCCGTGATACAATTAAAGACTGTGTCGAAAATTAGGTTAGACCATGCCAAAACTGAAGTCTCGCAAGGCAGCCGCCAAGCGCTTTCGCCGCAGTGGTAGCGGCAAACTGATGCGTCGCAAGGCCTTTAAGAACCACTTGCTCCAGCACAAGAATTCTGACCGCCTCTCTCGTCTTTCTAAGATCACTGTGGTCTCCGA
>CAZWNR010000150.1:0-1603 GCA_964635665.1 uncultured bacterium
CATTGGCCCTGGCGACTTCCTGGTGCACCACGCCATCGCCCTGGGTCTGCACACCACCACCCTGATCCTGGTCAAGGGTGCTCTGGATGCCCGTGGTTCTAAGCTGATGCCCGACAAGAAGGACTTCGGCTATAGCTTCCCCTGCGACGGCCCTGGCCGTGGCGGCACCTGCGACATCTCCGCTTGGGACTCCTTCTACCTGGCGATGTTCTGGATGCTGAACACCATCGGCTGGACCACCTTCTACTGGCACTGGAAGCACCTCAGCATCTGGTCGGGTAACGTGGCTCAGTTCAACGAGTCCTCCAACTACCTGATGGGCTGGCTGCGCGACTACCTGTGGCTCAACAGCTCTCAGCTGATCAACGGCTACAACCCCTACGGCATGAACAACCTCGCCGTCTGGGCCTGGATGTTCCTGTTCGGCCACCTGATCTGGGCGACGGGCTTCATGTTCCTGATCTCCTGGCGGGGCTACTGGCAGGAGTTGATCGAAACCATCGTGTGGGCGCACGAGCGCACTCCCCTGGCGAACCTGGTTCGCTGGAAGGACAAGCCCGTTGCCCTCTCCATCGTTCAAGCTCGTCTGGTGGGTCTGGCTCACTTCACTGTGGGTTACATCCTCACCTACGCCGCCTTCCTAATCGCCTCCACCTCCAGCCGCTTCGGCTAAGGCTCGGCCTAGTTAGGTAAACCCTTCAAAGCTCCTCGGTGTTCTGCTCCGGGGAGTTTTGTTTTGTGGCACTGGTACTCCCCGCCCATGCCTTCAAGGTTAAGCTAGAAGAAACTCTTGCCAAGACAGCTATGAATGCTGAAAAAATTCGTCTAATTCAACGTATTGATCGCTTGCCAGACTCACTGATTAGGCCGGTATTCGATTTTGTAGAGTTTCTGTTATGGAGGCAAAAAGCTGGCTCTGAGGATGCAGCTTCAACCGAAGATGGCCCCAACGCAGAAGATTTGGCTTGGCTCAACTCCGACCTCTCAAACTTGGGTGCCTATGAACCCTACGAATGGGCCGAGGGAGAACTAGAGGAAGGTAAACCGATTACATACGTTCCTGGAAAAGGGTTTGTGATTGGAGAATGACTGAACAAGTACTGCAATATGGGGATGTGATCACCGTTGTCCTCCCGGCACAAATTCCCCAAGGTCGTGAGCAGGAAGGTTATCGCCCAGCTATTGTTGTAGGAATTCCTGGAAGTATTGGGTCACCAAGGTTCAATCTCTTGATTGTTGTGCCGATGACTACAGATAAAGGAAGGCTGTGGGCAACGAATGCACCTCTGCTTTATCCTAGGTTTCCAGCAGGAACCGCTAGCTTGCCGTCAGCCTCTATTGCGCTCATTGATCAGGTTAGAGCGATTGATGCGAGCAGGGTGATTAAGTATCGTGGCAGTCTGACACCAGAGCAGTACGCAGTAGTCAAGGATGGCTTATTAGAGCTTTTGAACTCTCGGAGATGATGCGATGGAGATAGATATCCTCACGACAGATCGAGACATTGTGAAGCAGATGATTGAACGCTATGCCAAGTTCGTGCCATCCCACGGCAACTTTAAAAGGAATCATTACAGATAGAAAATATTATCCAATATAAAAG
>CAZWNR010000150.1:1703-8287 GCA_964635665.1 uncultured bacterium
ACAGATAGAAAATATTATCCAATATAAAAGCCATGCCTAAAGAGCCTTATTTCTTCATAGATGAAGAGGATGAAAAGAGAAACGAAGTTCTGCTTTTTGTCCGAGATGCTACACCTGATAGTTGGCGTCGTTGTGCAAATGAACTTCGTGACTCTGCTGAATTGTTGTGGAAAGATAGAAGCAACTCGATTCGTGTTGAAGCTGAAGAGGGATGGGAATTAGATGAAAATGGTCAATTGAAAGCTAGATCTGGCTTAAAGAAAATTTATTCTGTTTCTCGATCTTATTTCCTCCTGGCGGGTTTTGCCTTAGAAAATTTGCTAAAAGGCTATCTAGTCGCAGGCAATCCATCTTTAATAATAGATGGAACTTTAAGCAAGGATATAAAAACTCATAAGCTCTTGGTCCTTTTCAAGAAAATAGAAGATTTTGAACTTGATGGAAAAGAGTCTGAATTCTGTTCCATAGCTGAACAAGCAATTCCATATCGGGGAAGATATCCTGTTCCTCTCGCATTTAATAGTGTGGTTCCTGAAGTAGGGCTAACTGATGAATTAAGGCAAGGTTTTTTAACCGTATATAACCGTTTAGATGAAAGACTCTATATGAAAATAAAGGATGGTTGGGATTCCGGGGTGGGTGTAAGGCTGCAAAAAATATGTGATCCGAAATATGATCCCTAAAATACTTACTAGCAAAGCATCGTAAGATGGGGAAAGGCGAAGCGTTCCATTGTTATGCAATATACGTACTCGTAGGCACGGATTCAGGTTCTC
This sequence comes from uncultured bacterium, assembly GCA_964635665.1. GTDB lineage: Bacteria > Cyanobacteriota > Cyanobacteriia > Phormidesmidales > Phormidesmidaceae > Nodosilinea. Next base: position 2,480 of record CAZWNR010000150.1, read on the forward strand.
GACCCATTCTAAGTTTACTGCCCTTAGCAAATCTGAAATCATGAATCGAGAAGTCACTCAAGCAATTGCATCAGAAGTGCAACTATTTCAGACGATTGATCAGAAAGAAAACTTTCTCTTTTTGATTGGGGCTTTGCTGGCCAGAGTGATCAGCCTCAAGAAAGTATCAGGAATTATGCAGCTTGAGCCTTCAGAATTTCTCAAAATCCTTGATCTGAGGGGAATTGAGTTTTCCTGTCTATACTGAAAAGGATATCGAGATAGGGCAAAGCTGCTAATTGGAGGAAGGGACGCTCCTCAGGGATATCGACTCCTGCTAGCTCACCTCGCCTTTGAATAGTAAAAGCTAGATGTAGAAGTGGCTGCGATCAATCACCACTTCGCCATGACCGGGCACCCAGGCCACCCAGGTTTGGGCAGAATGTTGGCACAGTAATTTGGCCTCATCTTCGGCGTAGGGACTGGGAGCGTGAAGTAGTTTTACCCAAGTATCGCGGGTGTAGTTGAGTTGGCAAGCCAGGTACCATTCTGTAGTGATGGACCCTAGATCGAGAGATTGCGCGGCGTTGAGGGCAGTGGATGACATGGGGATGACGGCCTCACTGAGGATCAATGATTGGTTCAATGCCGTCCTTAAATCTGACCTGTGTTCACGGCCAATGAACTTTCTGTCATCTAAGATACAAAAAATATGTTTTGTGAGCAAACACTGACCTTGTAAATGAAAAATTTCTTATCATTGTCCTCGGCAAATCTGTTTGTGCTTAGCCCTGGCCCGATCCCCAGCATCTCATCCATTATGATCGCTGCTGGAGCTTCTCTAGGGGTATTTGGCATAGTGCTGCCGACCTACCACCGACTGCTCAGCCCTGGGCATCAGCTCTGCCTAGATCGGCTGAAATCTATTCGGTGACGAGTTATCTCAAATCCTACTGGGCTGTCTCCGGTTTCCCGTTGGTACATGGTGGCGCATCAACTCGGTTAGGGGATGTTGGATGGAAGCACAGCCACGTATGCACACTATGGTTGTGAACGTTATTCTGAGACAAGTTGGAGGATTCACCGACGGGGTGAGACTACAGCATAGCGCCGATGGCTTGGCTGACGGCTTCAAACACCCGCTGACAGTGGTTATTTTGCTGAAGCGGCAGTTCTTCGTTTTTGACAACCAAGTTCACCCTGGCGGTGTCGGCCATGGAGGTAGGCTGGTTAATCATGACTTCAATGGTGGTGAGCTGAGCGAGGGCCACCTGCCCCGGCTTTTCTTTGGCGACAAAGTAGTCTTTATTGGCATAAACCATGCTCAGCCCACAGTTTTCTAGGGTCTGAACAATGGAAGCTCCCAAGCTTTGGGGCATTTCGGGTTCGGAGAGGGTTAGTAGGTTGGTATAACGAGCCATAGAAACCTTTGGGTTGAACCATCACGTCACGGCTAATAGGCACCCTAGCCCTGGTGGCTAGACCATTACAGTCGCGTCACAATATTAAGTTTCACTGCGGCATTGCATCAATGGCCTCGCCCTGATCTATGCCAGCCCTGCCTATGTATATCATAGACGGCTTGGAGCTGTCTTCCGTTGGGCTAAAGCCCTAGGCTAGTCTTAGGCCAAGGGACTGAGCATGAGTTGACGCCAGAGTTCTCGGCCTGGTTCCCCTCCTGGGCAAGAGATCCATGGGACTGATTGTGTGCAGGGGAAGCTGTTGGCTATCCGTGTGCGTCGATACAATCACTCTTAGTAGATGACTATGCTGAATCAATAGCTGAGTAGGACGATCAGACTATGGCCAAGGCCCAGATATCTCCAGAAAACTTGCGGGCTCAATGGCTAGACCGCTATTACCAACTCCCAGCCTTTGATCGGGAGCTGGTTCAGTTGTTTTCGGTGATCTACGCTCCGGTGGGCAAAAACAAGGTCGTGGATTGCCTCAATGCTTATCTTTTCTACCGTGGCCAAAAGCGCAAGTACGATCTGGCTGAGTTGCATACCCATCTGAATCGGCTGACGAGTTGCGAACTGCTAGTGGCGGAGGGAGGTTATGGATATCGGTGTCACCCGCTCATTGTAGAAGTGGTCACTCGCGATGCAATGCGCCAGGGAAATTTTGAGAATCTAGTGAAGGCCGTGCAGGAGAAACTGCCCATTCCCACGGTGGGCTGGAACCGCAATCAGCGGTCGTTTCAAAGCGAAGATCAGTTTTTGCGAGAGGTGCGCATTGGTTTGTATCGGGCCGATTGGGACTACATCGAAGCCCAGGTGGAACCCTACTACAACCATGCCTTTGCCACCAGCCGCATCTCTATGGCCCAGGTGTTCGAGCTGATTTGCAACAACCCCTTCGACCGGGAGTGGTTCCTCACTCTCAAAACCGATCTGGATTTGTACGAAGCAGCCCTGGGCAATCTGTGCGTCAATGCCATGCTGCACCTCACCCCGGCAGAGGAAGCCTTTGCCCTGCTGCAAGAGGACTGCCAGCGGGAGGATTCCGTGGCCTCGAACCAACTGCGGAGTATTTGGATTCAGCACCTGCTGATGCGGGGGCGGCTGGCGGCGGCGGCAGTGGCGATCCAGGCTTTGGGCCAGGATGCCCCGGAGGATGCCCTGCTGCTGCAAGGGTGGCTGAATTGCTTGCAAGGCCGCTACGACCGCACCCGAGAGGCGGGGGAACTGGCGCTGAAGTTTCTCAAGAAAGCGACGAACAAACGCAAAGTTTACTTTGACTCGGTGCCGGGGATTTTTCCGGTGCTGGCCCTGTTGCAGGAGGGCAGTGCCGCCAGTCTTCGCACCGCCGAGGAGTACGCCCACCCCATCGCCGAGCAAACCTATGGCCACTGGCTGGCTGTCACCTACGGGTCTTTAGAGAAGGTGGCCCAAACCTTCCAGGGCAGTACCGCCGCCAAGGCCTATCTCGTCCGCACACCCCTCAGCACCCTGGCCGAGTCCCACAGTTTTGAGGCGCTGATTGATGCGCTGTGCCTGTACTGGGTGGATGTGGACACGGCCCGCAAGCGTTTGCCGGATTCCGCCAAGGAGATCTATCGAGATGCCAAGGCCGCTGGCTTTGACTGGTTTGCCCTAGAAGCGGCCACCCTATTGGCACGGGTGAACCCCCGCAGCACCTACGGCAAAGAGGCTCCGACCCTACGGGAAAAAACCGGAATTCAGCCCATCACGGAAATCATTGCCCCCAAGGAAGCCTGGGAACTGGCCCTGACGGCGTTGATGGGCCTCAGTTCAGGCCTCGCCAAGACCGAAACCGCAGCGGTAGCGGAAACCGAGTATCGGATGGCCTGGTTTTTAACGATCTACTCCAGCGTCACCTGGATGCTGCAACCGAAGGAGCAAAAAATTAGCACCAAGGGTGGCTGGAGCCGGGGGCGAGCGGTGGCCCTGCATCGCCTGAAGCATGAACTGAGCAGCTTTCCCTACCTAACGCCCCAGGATCGGGAGGTCTGCGGCCATATTCTGTCGGAGTACGGATCCTACGGCAGCAGCTACCGCTTTCAGGAGCAGGCAATGCTGGCCCTGGTGGGGCATCCCCTGGTGTTTTGGGAAGAGGCCCCCACCACGCCCCTGGAGATTGTGAAGGGAGAACCCGCCCTGACCGTGAAACAGGGCAAAAACGGGATGCTCACCCTCTCCCTCACGCCGCCCTACGATAAGCAGGCGATTGTGCTGGTCAAAGAGACTCCTACCCGCATCCAGGTGGTGGAATTTACCAAGGAACACCAGCGCATCGCCGCCATCCTTGGCCCTAAAAACGCCCTAGAAGTGCCGGAAACCGCCAAGGACAAGGTGCTAGAAACCCTCAACGCCATCGTTAGCCTGGTGACGGTGCATTCCGACATTGGCGGCGGCATTACCGATGCGGAGGAGGTGCCCGCCCAGGCGGTTCCCCATATCCACCTGCTCCCGGCAGGGGCTGGCCTTAAGGTGTCGTTGCTGACTCGGCCCTTTGGCGACGATGGCCCCTATTACCGACCGGGCAGCGGCGGCGAAATGGTGCTGGCGGAGGTTGGTGGCCAACGGCTACAAACCCACCGCAACCTGAAGGAGGAGAAAAAGCAGGCCCGCGCTGTGGAAAAAAACTGCCCTACCCTGCAACGACTAGAGGACGAGGCCGGAGAATGGCTAATTGACGACCCCGAAGACTGCCTAGAACTGCTGCTGGAACTACAAGAATTGGGTGATCAGGCGGTGGTGGAATGGCCCGAAGGCGAGAAAATGCGGGTTGTTAACCGGGTAGGGCTGGGGGATTTCAAGGTGCAGATTCAGCGCCAGCGCGACTGGTTTGCCGCCAGTGGCGAACTCTCCATCAGCGACGACCAAGTGCTGGATATGCAGCGACTCATGGCTCTGCTGGAAGCCTCCCCCGGTCGATTCATCCAGCTGGCGGATGGCGAATTTGTGGCGTTGACCCAGGAGTTTCGCAAGCGCCTCGACGAACTGCGGGCCTTCTCGGAAACCAGCGGCAAGGGTGTGCGCTTCCATCCCCTCGCCTCCCTGGCCATGGAAGACTGGATGGACGAGGTGGGCCACCTCAAAACCGACAAGCATTGGAAAGAGCACGTCAAGCGCCTGAAGGAAGCCCAGGATCTCCAGCCCGAACTGCCCTCCACCCTGCAAGCGGAACTGCGGGACTACCAAGTAGAAGGCTTCAACTGGCTGGCACGTCTAGCCCACTGGGGCGTGGGGGCCTGCCTGGCCGACGATATGGGCCTCGGCAAAACCCTGCAAGCCCTAGCGGTGATCCTCACCCGTGCGCCGGAGGGGCCAACCCTGATCGTTGCGCCCACTTCCGTGTGCATGAACTGGCTGAGCGAGGCGGAAAAGTTTGCCCCCACCCTCAACCCGATTCAGTTTGGCAGCGGCGACCGTCAAAAAGTCCTGGACGCCCTACAACCCTTCGACCTGGTGGTGTGCAGCTACGGCCTGCTGCAACAGGAGGAAGTGGCCAAAATGTTAGCTGAAGTGCAGTGGCAAACCATTGTGCTAGACGAAGCCCAGGCGATCAAAAATTCTGCCACCAAACGCTCCCAGGCGGCGATGAAGCTCCAGGGCGGCTTCAAAATTCTCACCACGGGCACCCCCATCGAAAACCACCTGGGGGAACTGTGGAATCTGTTTCGGTTCATCAACCCCGGCCTGCTGGGTTCCCAGGAGCAATTCAACCAGCGCTTCGCCAACGCCATCGAACGCAACCAAGACAAACAGGCCCGCAACCGTCTGAAAAAGCTGATTCAGCCCTTTATCCTGCGCCGCACCAAAACCGAAGTGCTCGACGAACTGCCCGCCCGCACCGAAATCACCCTCCAAGTCGAACTCAGCGCCCAGGAAATGGCCTTCTACGAAGCCCTGCGTCGGGAGGCCATCGCCAAACTTTCGGAACCCAGCGTAGACGGTGGGGCTAAACACCTGCAAGTGCTGGCGGAAATCATGAAGCTACGCCGTGCCTGTTGCAATACTCGCCTAGTGAAAGCCGAACCCAAACTCCCCAGCGCCAAACTCGAAGCCTTTGGGGAAATTTTGGAGGAACTGCTCGAAAACAACCACAAAGCCCTGGTTTTTAGCCAGTTTGTCGATCATCTCGCCATCCTGAAGGAATTCCTAGATAAACAAAAGGTTCACTACCAATACCTCGATGGCAGCACCCCCGCCAAGGATCGCAAAAAACGAGTCGATGCCTTCCAATCGGGCCAGGGGGATGTGTTTTTGATTAGCCTCAAGGCCGGGGGCACCGGGCTTAATTTGACCGCAGCGGACTACGTCATCCACCTGGATCCCTGGTGGAACCCCGCCGTGGAAGACC
>CAZWNR010000151.1:0-8276 GCA_964635665.1 uncultured bacterium
ATCCGTCGGCTCCCTCTAGGTCTAAGCGGGTGGGGTGGGGCGTGGGCCAGGTGTCTAAATCGGCGGGACGACGGTAAAGGGGATAGCGAAACTCGGCGGTGGGGACGGGGCTAGCAGCAAAGTAGGGCTCGAAATAGCCCGTAAAGCCCACAGTGCCCTCACCATCGCGGCCAATGGATTGATACAGCACAAACTCCCGCGCCAGGGCCGCTTGGAAGGCCGCATCGTTGGGGCTGTTTTGCACCAACTGACGCAGACGGCGCAGGCTGCGGGTCACTCGTTCCTGGGTAATGCCCGGTGTGGGGTGCGTCTGATAGTCCGTGGTCGCCTTGGGGGTCGCCAGGTAGGTAAGGCTATGCTGAATAGCTTGCAAAAGGGGACGACGATCTCGGGGCAGATGCACCGTGGCCCAAAAATCGGCCATGGCTGCCGCCGAAACGGGTCGCAAAGGCACCACAGGCGTCGGATCGGGAATCACCGTAGCCTGGGCCAAAACATCACTCGCGCTGGCTGGGCCAAGCTGTTCTCCCACTGAGGAGAACGTCCGGATCGTCTGCCCCCTCTCCATCGCCAAGCTAGACCCCTGAACCACCAGCCCCGCCAGCAGCCCACCCAACGCCAGCCCTAACCCCCAGGCTCGACGATTCACTCGCTCTGTCCCCATCACGTTTCTACTTACAAAGAGACCCGCTAATATCGTTCGACGCTGGAACTGAAGACGGGTTCCACCCGAATGGCGGTGAGGCGAGAAGGACGAATCACCATGTATTCGCCAGGGTTGACCTTGGGCAGGGGCACGGTAATAAATTCGTCGGAGGTGGCCTTGGGCATCAACTCGCCGCTGTACCACTTTTGAAAATCTTGGATGGAGGAGAAGCGCACTTCCTCGTGGTGGCCCCCATCAAACAGCATGTGAATCACGTATTCACTGGGCGTTCTTGGCATAGTTTGCGCTCCCTTCTGTTCTCCGCACCCTATTATGGGCCGTTTGCCCCCAAAAGTTGCATGGGCTGGGGAAAATTTTCGCGTCCTACCCCCGCCTGCCCCTGCCCATCGCCCGCCAGAACGGAGGACGGTTCAGGAAACATTCTCCCCACCCGCCACGAGTTAACTCTCGACTTGCCCCAACTGACCCATATCTTTAATCTGGTCGGTGTGTAACGGGGTGGTGATGCCGCCATAGAACGCTACATTACCATTTCACGATGCCACGCATCACCCTGAACCCGCCGACAGCCGTCGAACCACCGTATTCTCTGGCTAAGCGCAAAAGGGATTTGTGAAACCCGCAGTTTGGAAACGTTGACTCGACCCTAGCAATGGCGGTTCTACTCATGCCATGGCGAACCCAACCTTGGGTTGCGTCAATCCAATCAGCCTTACGACAGGCTTCAATGACGTCCTGATGGGCTCCTTTGTACGGAAAAATTTTGTGGTGCCAGTGGATTGCGCCACGTAAAGCCTCTGGATCTAATCCCCAACCGTACTTTTCATTGTCATCAAGGGCGACCGCTTCGGAAGGCTCCAAGTACGCCAACTCGCGATCAGTCCACAGCCCAATGTCGTGATAGACGAAAACCGCTTCGACCAATTGTTCATGTTCCGACGCATGATTCAAAAAGTGCATTGCGTATGTGATTGCCCGGTACACATGATTACGGTAGCCATCAAAGTCGTCACCGATTCTAGTTCGATAGGGGGTAAGCAGTTCCTCAACATGCGGGCGCTCACAGATGATGATGATGTCTTGCAAAGTCCACCTCCCTGTAAAAACCTGTGTGGGCAGCATTGTTGGTGCCATGGGTATTAGATTTATAGCGTCGCCGCAGGCGGACTTGGGTAGCGTAACGACGGATTTAACCATCCCAGGACAAGATTTTGCCGGGCAACCAGGGCGTGGCAGTCTAGAAAGATTGCGTTTTCCTTGGTTTTGTGGAGTATTGATAACATTGCCAAGCCCCAGAAAAAGGCCATGATAAGGTCACGATTACAGGCTTACTCTAGATTCTTGTGGAGATTCCCATGTCGGTTCAGCCCCCACCGCCGCCCTCCATTAGCCCCGCCCAGATGACCGTGCTGCGCATTGCCGCCACCATGGCCTGGAGCGATGGCCACCTAGCGGACGAAGAAGTGGAGGTCATGCTGGATCAGTTTAGTCATCTCTTTGCCCAGAGTGATACTCACCAAGAGGCTCTGCGGAGCGAGTTGCGCGATTATCTGATGCAGAATATTCCCCTCAACGAACTGGTGCCCCGTCTCACCGATGCCGCCGCGAAGGAACTGGTGCTGAAGTTGGGGTATCAGGTGATTAATGCCAGTGCCCGTACCCCAGATGAATCGCTCATTAACCCGGAAGAAGCCTCAGCCTATCAACAATTGGTGTCGCTTTTGGGCCTACCCGCCGAAACTGTCCAACGGGTTGAGCAAGACAGCGCCATCGCCACCTCCGATAACCTGGTCGAGCAGTTGACCACAACGTTGCAAGATTTTATGCAGGGCAGCTAAGTAGATCAACGGACTCTGGCGTAGGGTGTATCAGGCCCACTACAACGGATAAAAGCCTTGTCCAGCATGGGTTATGGTTCGCTAAGCTATCTCATCCTGCGGGATCCTAACATTGCACCTGTCCTAGCGACTGAACCTATCAGGGGCGGGAAACCCTGGGGGTGTCCTATCGGATTACTACGATTGCGCGGTATAAATCAAATCGGTTTTGAGCCATAACAAGGAGATTTAGCCGCGTGATTACATCAAAAATGATTTCCCTGGGAACAGTGTTGCTGTTGGGGCTGGGGATGACGGCCTGCAACGGTGGTTCCCAGCCCTCAGGGACGACGCCCCCTAGCCCAGAACCCGCCCCAGAGACAACTTCTACCCCAGAGGCAACGGCGGCCCCAGAGGTCACCGCCGCACCAGATGCGACCCCCGTTCCCGGTTCGGCCTCTACCCCACCCGAAGAACCGAACCAGGACAACCTGGAAATGACCTGCACCGGGTCGCTCACCGTCAACGATATTGACTTCACGGTCTACTTCACCCGCGAAGCTGGGTTTTCGCGCCTTGAACTGAAGCGGCCCGCCACCAGCGAAGTCTTCGCCGAATCCTTCCTCAGCTATGACGGCAAAAATGCCCAGGGACAAGCGATTTGGCGCGGATCGGTGCAGGAGATGGCCAGTGTCACGTTAGTCCACCTGTCCTCCAATCCCGCCCAAGTTGGCGATCAAGTCTCCGTCGGCTACGACGGCCAGTGGGGCAGGGGCACCTGCCGCTAGGGCGTTCCTAGGCGTCCCTAGATCTGGGACGCTGAATCTCGCTGTCCCCGACATCAGCGGGCGAGGAAACCTCGCCCCTACGCTTTTCTGAGTTCAGACCGCCTAGACACTCATCTCCAACATGCGCTGCATGGGTGCTAGGGCCGCCAGCCTGAGATCCTCCGGCAGGGTGATTTCGGGCTGGCGGTTTTGCATGGCCAGGTAGAGTTTTTCGAGGGTGTTTAGCCGCATGTGGGGGCATTCGTTGCAGGCGCAGGAGGCCGTCGGTGGGGCAGGGATGAACTGCTTGCCGGGGGCTTCCTTTTCCATTTGGTGAATGATGCCCGGTTCCGTTACCACAATAAACCGCTGCTTGGGGCTGGCCTGGGCATACTTCAACAGGGCAGTGGTAGAGCCTATGTAGTGGGCGTGGCGCAGCACAACGGCCTCGCACTCGGGATGGGCAATGATTTCCGCATCGGGATATTTCATCTGCAACTGCACCAGCTTTTTCTCGGAGAAGGTTTCGTGCACCATGCAGCTACCGGGCCACAGCACTAGGTCGCGTCCGGTTTGTTCCATCACGTAGCGGCCCAGGTTTTGGTCGGGGGCAAAGATAATCGGCTGATCGGCGGGAATCTGTTGGACAATCTTCACCGCATTGGAACTGGTGCAGATGATGTCGCTCATGGCCTTGATTTGGGCCGTGCAGTTGATATAGGAGATCACCACATGCCCCGGATACTGGGCCTTGAAGGCAGCGAAAGCATCGGGGGGGCAGCTATCAGCCAGGGAGCACCCCGCATTCAGATCGGGCAGCAGCACTTGCTTGGTGGGGTTGAGAATTTTGGCGGTTTCTGCCATAAAGTGAACCCCAGCAAACACAATGACATCGGCATTGGTAGCCGCCGCCTGACGCGATAGCCCTAGAGAATCACCAATATAGTCAGCTACATCCTGAATATCAGGATCTTGGTAGTAATGGGCCAGAATAACGGCGTTTAGATCCTTTTTTAGGGCTTCAATGGCCTCAAACAGGTCTAAGCATTCGGGCAATACAGCGGCAGAGGGAGAGAGGGTCGTAAACACGGAGACCAACTTTTAGTAGAACAATAGGATAGGCTATCTTCCATTATAGTTTGTTTTACCAAAAGTCAAGGATCATCGGTCATACTGCCGCGCAGCAAAATTCCCTGAGTCCAATGACGATCCAGGGAGGGTTAGGGTTGCTTCTGATGGGGCATCAAGGCCTAGGGGCGAGGTCCATCCGTCCAGACAATCTGGCGTTCTTGGGGAGCCTTGTAGCCGCTGTACTCCTGCATCAGACGGCTGGCTTGGGCTGGGTCAAAGTAGCGGTCAAACTCGGTTTTGAGGGAGGTGTGGGTGGTGGCCGCTGCATCCACAGCCTGGATCACCTGATCGAGACGGGCGGTTTGGGTTTGCAGGTAGGGTACCAGGTGGCCCAGTGCCGAGAGGGAGCCCACCGTGAGAATACCGTTGACGGCAATGCGAGCGCTGATCTCGAAAATGGGGGTTTGGCGGGCGAGCCGGCGAGCCAGGGATGCCGGGCGACGACGACGGGTAGGCGACGGGGTGGGCCGCACCGGGCGACGGGGTGGAGACTGAAGCGGAGCATGCATGGGCAAACCAGAGACTCAGTTAAGGCCTGTTTAGGGTAGCCCCTATTATGCCGGAGAATCCGCCAATCGTTACGGTTATTTGCAACGGTGATGTGTACCGCTGTGGCAGAGCGGAGGCAGATCATCCCGTGTCCCCTACCTTGGGTTAAGGGTGGGACAAGCCAGGGTGGAAGGCCGCGATATCCTGGCGAATGTCCTAGGCAAGGAAAATCCTAGCCGGGAAGAAAAAGCAGCTGCCGTCCTCCGTAGAATTGCTTAATTTAACGCCAGGGTTAAGACACCTCAGGCATACTGGATATAAAGGCTCGCTGCGTAGGCCTCCCTTTCTAATGCGGACAACATGCCCCGACAACTGCTGATTGGCGATATTCATGGTCACTACGATGGACTGAAAGCTCTGTGGAGCCTCACGGCCCCCGCCCCAGAGGATGATGTCTACTTTGTCGGCGATCTCATTGACCGAGGGCCGCGCAGTGCAGAGGTCGTCGAGTTTGTGCGGCACCATGCCACGGGATGTGTGCGGGGAAACCACGAGCAACTGCTCATCGATGCCCTGGGGGAAGGGGAGAGTAGTCTACACCTGCCCACCCTGGAAGGCTGGCTGTTTAGCGGTGGACAGGCCACCCTGAAAAGCTACGATGCCTACCCCGGCTTGCTGGAGGATCATCTACCCTGGATTCGTCAATTGCCCGCCTATCTCGATCTCGGTTCAATCTGGTTAGTCCATGCTGGGGTAAATCCGGCCCTGCCCTTGGCCGAGCAAAACCCCCACGACATGTACTGGATTCGGGATCAGTTCCACCGTAGCCAAACCCCCTACTTTCCCGACAAACTGATTGTCACGGGGCACACCATCACCTTCACCTTTCCCGCCGTTGTGCCAGGGCAGGTGGTAGCAGGAAAGGGCTGGTTGGATATTGATACGGGAGTGTATCATCCCCGCAGCGGTTGGCTAACCGCCCTCGATTGGGATAATCAACTGGTCTACCAGGTCAATGTTTTTTCCTCAGAGGAACGGGTGCGCCCCTGCCCTGAAGCCATCACCTATCTGGATCCTGACCTTGTTCAACAGCGCCCCAAGGGGCTGATCGGTCGGCTCTCCCGATCCGCTCGGTAACCCACGGCGTAGAACAGGGCTATTGCACTTGGACATCTTGGTTAGTGGCTTCGCCATCAAAGCGGTCTGGTCGCCCTACCCAATCAAACTGGCTGAGGCGAAACCCAAAGAAGCCCGTCTCCTGGGTGGGGCTGTATTGAGCCAGCAGGCCGTAGGTTCGTCGTCGATATTCCACACTAAAACTGGTATCGATTTCTCGGCCCGTATCCAGGTTAAAGGAGGTTTGAAAACCAAGAAGTAAGGGGCCATAGATCTGTTGGACAATGCCGCCGGATATGGTGTTCTGGTCTACCAGACGATCAAAGAAGAAGGGCGACCCGTCGCCGCCAAGGAAACTGCTCGACAGCCCCAAATTAAACTGAGTGTAGTCCAGGTAATTGCGGGAGAAATGGCCCAGTTGCCCTACCAGCGTCACCCTGGCATCTAGGGATTCTTGGAGATCATTACTGGTGTAGTAGGTGGCTACCCCACGCAGACCAGCAATGAGGGACAGAAAAGGTACTACCGGGCGGGGGGAATAGCGCAAGCCCTCGGTGGGGGTGCTAGGTTTTGGGGTACCTTGCCACAGCAGGAAGCTACGACTGAGGTCGACGGCCCCCTGAAAGCGAAATAAACTAGCTAGCCCCACCCCCACCCCAGGATCGAGCAAATCGGCCTGATCCGTTAGGGCCGTGACGTATTGCCCAGACAGTTGATAGGTGAGGTTAAGGCCTGTATTGCCCAGGGGAATGACCGGGGACTCCAGCAGCAGTCCGGCGCTGGTCTGCACATCCTGGAAACCTAGGGATCCGTTAAACAGGCGATCTCGGTAGGTGTACTCGGCACTGAGGCGATGGGTACCCACCAACTGCTGTACTCGTAGGTTAGCCCGCACCCGATCCGTGAAATTTTGCAGATCTAAGCCCGGCAGGCTGACAAGGCCAGATACAAAGGTTCTTGGCCCCACGGCCCCCCGAGCCCTAGCCACTAGGCCAAAGTTGGCCGCATCGAACAAGCCGCTGCTGGTTTCGCCCAACCAGCGAGAAATGTAGAACTGAGGAGCCACCGACAACCGAAAGTTGCCAGCCTCCACCACCGAAAACTGCCGCTCCACAAAGAAACCGTCGCGGTCGCGGTTGTCGTAGCCGAAGGAGGTGGGAAAGGGGTTAAAGGCGTTGTCTGGAAGCTGCCCATTCTGAAATCGGAGACAGCGGCGCACCAGGGGTACACTGAGCCATTGATCGAACACCAACCTAGGGTTATCGATACACAGCTCGTCTTCCTCCTCAGAAATGGGGACAAAGCTCACCCGATTGCCGCGTAGCTCTAGCTCTGGGGGTGAAAAGGGATCATTCGTGAGGCGCAGGTTGTCGCCGTACCAGCCATCGGCATTGAAGTAGAGGTCAGTAGTTTCAAAGCGTAGTCGCCCCACATCGGTGCGCTCGCCCCCAAAGATCAAAGCCGTGGGGCTGAGGGCAAAGGAATACCCCCCAGGGCTGGTGACCTGGGAAATGGAGCCTTGCCCCTGTAAACGGTAATCCACAGGGAGCAGAGCGGCATCGGAGGGGAAATTATCCACGTCAAAGTCATCGGTAATCGTGGCTATCCGCAGCGATCCTCGCCCGTTGGTGAGGCGGCCACTGCCCTGTAACAGGTTGTAGGTGGCGGTGTCTCCCTCCAACACCTGCTGATTGCGATTAAAAAAGACATTTCCCTCAGCCCGCAAATGGCGGTTGTTGAGATTCACCCACAGCCGCTCCGCCGCTAGCTGGGCATCCCCAAACTGCACCAGCACATCGCCACTGGCCGTTACCACCTGCCGCTCTGGCTCATAGGTTTGGGCATCGGCCAATACCCGCAGCAAAGTCGGATCAAGGGGTTCTGGCTCTGGTACCACCGCCGGATCCTCTGCCGCCAAGGGCCGTTCCGCCACCTCAGGGGCCACCGCCTCCCCTGGGCTATCCGCAATCACCTGCCGCTGGGCCGACACACCGCCGTCGCGCCAGGGAACATTCACGGCTATAGCGTCGGGTTCGCCGTCCCCTAGCCCTTGATCTTCGGACTGTGGATCGATTCCTGGGGCAGTCTCGGTAGGGGAATCGACGGTTAAGGAGGTTTCTGCACCCTCGGTCGAGGGAGGCAGCGGCGACAGGGCATCCTCAGGGCTGGGCTGGGCTGGAGAAAGGAGCGGTTGTGGGGTGGATGCTGCGTTGCGGGGCTTGGTTGAGGGGGATGGGGTCTGAACCAGAACCACCGGATTCTCCCCTGTTTTGGTCAGTGGCGCTGGGG
>CAZWNR010000152.1:0-8246 GCA_964635665.1 uncultured bacterium
CCCTCTGGGCCAGGGAACACCAGCGCATCTGGGTCAATATCAGCGGGCATGCGCGATCGCAGCATCTTAGATAAAGAAACGGATAGTTTTACCTCCCTGACCTTGCCCCTTTTGGTGTTTTTAAACTGCCCATGGGTGTGAGTCTCCCCAAGCCACACGACGGTGCAATTCTCATTTAGGTGACGCCACCTCAAGCCGTTGGCTTCACCTGTGCGGCATCCGATCGAAAACTTGAAGCGCACATAGTCGGTATAGTGGCGGTAGTAATAGCTTTCTGAAAAGCCCTCGAGAATGCCCTGCACCTCATCTTTGGTAAATGGCTTAGGTTTTTGCTTGGGTGGGTTTCTAAGTCGCATATCTGCCCAGGGGTTATCTGTCAGCAGGCCCTTCTCAATACCCCAGAGCCATGCTGTATTTAGCAGTCCTAAGCGCTCGTTAACTGTGCGGGTCTCCAGATTCTCCATGAGGTAGGCAATAAATTCCGGGGCTTCATCTTCGTCAACAGCGCGATCGCCAAAATACTCCCTTAGCCAGGTCACCAGACCCCAGTACTTTTCAAGAGTACGAGGATCCACTTTTTTAGCCTTCCACTCGATATACCGCTTGAAGAAGTCAACGCCCCCGATCGCCTGGAGTTGCTGGGTGCGATCGGTCTTGTACTTGGTCAAGGTAAGGTCATAGTTGCCCGAGACTATATCCAAGCGGATCTGGTTAGCTCGTTGCTGCGCCACTGCCAGGTTTACCGGGTCATGACGTAGGCCCAGGCTCATCGTCTTGCGCTGCCCCTGATGCCGCCATCTCAGACGAATCCAGCCGTCTATGTCCTCAATTGACACTTCACCTTTAGGAGTTCTAGCCATTTCGGGTACCCATTCTGTACCCATTGAAGCGCTAAAACCCTGATTGTTTCGTTTAAATCCGGTAAGTGAGTACTCATGTTTGGGTGCGATCGCACCCAAACAATAATGACTAGATGCCTTGAAACGTAGGCTTTTCAGGGGATGGACGTAACTGGACTCGAACCAGTGACCCCCACGATGTCAACGTGGTGCTCTAACCAACTGAGCTATACGTCCTTGCGGAAATTAAAGCTACCACACCTAAAGTAACCAGCGCAAGCCTGTAGGAACATTGCGCTGTCTTGGTAGCCCGATAGTGGGTGAATGAATCCAGGGGCGATGGTCGGGCTAGGGGGTGCAAGCGTTCTCTTGAGGCCGGGAGAATGGCAAAATGGCGGCAGTGCCCTAGGGCCGTTCCCCATGGAAGAGTAAGGAGACCGCTATCGCAGATTGGTCTGATCCCGGTTCTAGCCCCGATTCCCTAGCAGGGGAGGATTGGGGGGTAATTCGCCCCTTACCGGAGGCCATGGCGGCCCAGATGGCGGCGGGGCAGGTGGTGGATTCCTTGGCGGCGGTGGTGCGCGAACTGGTGGAGAACGCCCTAGATGCCCAGGCCACCCGCATTACGGTGCAGCTTTGGCCGCAGTTGGGGCGGGTGCAGGTGGTGGATAACGGCCAGGGCATTGGGGAGGAGTCTTTGCCCTGGGCGGCGACGGCCCACAGTACCAGCAAGGTGCGGCAGCTCCAGGATCTTTGGCAGGTGAAGAGTTTGGGATTTCGGGGGCAGGCGCTCTACAGTTTGGCCCAGGTGGGAAATCTGACCCTGTGCAGCCGTCCGGGGGTGGCGCAGACGGGGGTGGCGGTGAGCTATGCGGCCACGGGGAAACCGCTCACGCAGCGGCCCGTGGCCATGGCACCGGGAACCATCGCCACGGTGAGCGATCTCTTTTTTCAATGGCCCTCTCGCCGCCAGGGGTTGCCTTCCCCCGCCCAACAGCTACGGGCAGTGCAGGGGGTGATCCAGGATTTAGCCCTCTGCCATCCGGGGGTGGCTTGGGTGGTGGAGGTGGAGGATAGGGCTTGGCTGACCATTGCCCCTGGGTCTAGCGCCAAGGCGATCATTCCGCAGCGGCTGGCGCGGGTGGCGGAGGCGGATCTGCGGGAGATGGCCGCGCCCCAGGTGTACGGGGTGATTGGTTTGCCCGACCGTTGCCATCGTGCCCGTCCAGACTGGGTGAAGGTAGCGGTCAATGGGCGGGTCGTTACGTTGCCCGATCTAGAGCAGGCCCTCCTGCAAGCGTTTCGCCATACCCTGCCCCGCCATCGCTTTCCCCTTTGCTTTGTGCACCTGTCTTTGCCGCCCCAGGCCATCGACTGGCACCGCAGCCCAGACAAATCCAGGCTATATCTTCACTCCCTAGGGGAGTGGATAGCCCAAGCCGAGGACTGCGTGCGGGCTTTGATTCGCCAACCGTCTGGGGTTGAGGCGGACAACCCACGGGTGACCCAGTTGATCAAGGCCTCCGAGGTTGGGGGAAACTACGGGGTGGATCTTTCGGATCCGCTGCCGGGGATGATGGCAGGCTTTAGGGCGGTGGCCCAGGTGCAGGGGCGCTACATTGTGGCGGAACAGGGGGAGGATCTCTGTTTGATTGAGCAACACATTGCCCACGAACGGGTGCTGTACGAGCGACTTCAGGATCAGTGGGTGGTGGTGCCGCTGGATCAACCCGTGGTGCTGGAGGGCTTGACCGATGATCAACGGGATCAGCTTCAGCGCATCGGCCTTGCTACGGAGGATTTTGGCCCCCAGCGCTGGGCCATCCGTCAGGCCCCTGCCCCCCTGGTAGAGCGTGTCGATCTCGCCGAGTCTTTGCTAGAGCTAAGCCTAGGGCAAAATTTTGACGCGGCCCTCGTCGCCACCGCCTGCCGCACCGCCCTGCGCAATGGCACCCCCCTCAGTCTGTCGGAGATGCAGATTTTACTAAACGACTGGCAGCGCACCCGCCATCCCCGCACCTGTCCCCACGGTCGTCCCATTTGCCTCACCCTCACGGAAACCAGCCTCGCTCGCTTTTTCCGCCGCCATTGGGTAATTGGCAAAAGCCACGGTGTGAATTAAGGCAAAAAAAACCGGCAACCCCAGCGGGGTTTGCCGATTCGTTGTGTGTTCCCTGTAGATGACTCGGCTAAAGTTGAGTCTTCTTCAGTATGGAGATAAGTGGCCATTGTTCCTAGGGTTTGGGTCACGGCGATTCGTGAGATTGATCACACCTAATCGGTGATGCTGTAACAACTCTGCAAGCCTAGGCGCTGAGGCTGACAATCTGAGGCAAGATGAAACAAGGACGACTCAAGAGGAAACCATGGGGCTATTTGATAAGGTGTTGCAAGAGGGTGAAACCAACAGTCCGCAATTGATGGGAGCCGCTGAGGCCCTCGCCAGTATTGCCCTGGTGGCCATTGCCGCCGATGGTTACTTGGCGGATCAGGAGGGTCAGGATATGACGATGATGCTGTCGCGGATGCATCTCTTCCGGGGTTACCCAGAGGATATGCTGCATCGCCTGCTCGATAGTTTGCTGATGCGGCTCAAGCAGCAGGGGCCAGCCGCCCTAGTGGATCAGGCCAAGGTAGCGCTGCCCCCGGATTTGCGAGAAACCGCCTTTGCCATCGCCACGGATCTGGTACTGTCTGACCGCACCGTCACCCCCCAAGAGCAAGCGTTTCTGGATGACCTCTACCGCATTCTCGAAATTCCTGGCGATACGGCCCTGCAAATTGTGCAGGTAATGACCATCAAGAACCGAGGTTAATGGCCGAGGTTAAGTCCAGTCGTTCACCCCGTCTCAGCGATGGCCCCGGATGTGTCTTCTCTTTCCCCTGGCCCCCTCTACGTCTACGGTATTTGCCAGCGTCCTACAGGTCTGTTGGAGATGCCGACGGGCATTGAGGGGGAGGTCACTTGGGTCACGGTGGGGGAGTTGGTGGCCCTAGTGGAACCCAACCTAGATTTGGAAGCCATCCAGGCGGATAACTCGCGCCTGCTGGCGGCGGTGCTCAGCCACGACCGGGTGTTGTGCCATCTGTTTCAGCAGGTACCCCTCTTGCCCCTGCGGTTTGGCACTCAACTGGCCTCCCCCGCTCAGCTTCAGGGTTATCTCAGCCAGCAGCAGGATGCCTACCAGGCCAAGCTCATCGCCCTGGCCGACCAAGCCGAATACCAGATCAAGCTTACCCCTGCCGACCCTACGCCGCCGCCCCTGCCAGAGGGCCTCAAGGGACGGGATTACTTTTTGGCCAAAAAGCAGCGTCTCCAGGATCTCACCCAAGCCCAGCAGCAGCAGCAGGATGAGGGACAGTGCCTCCTAGAGGCCATGGTCGCCACCTATGCCAGTGCCGTAGTAGACCACGCCACTCCCGCAACCAAGGTATACCTCTTGGTGCCCCGTTCCCAGGCCGACGCCCTGTTTCAGGCGGTTGCCCAGTGGCAAGCCCAAGCTTCCCACTGGCAGGTGCAGGTCAGCGACGCCCTCCCCCCCTACCACTTTGTCTAGCGCAATTCCCATGCTCAATTCCCGCATTCCCTCCGGCCCCCTCAGCCAAAAATGGAGCCACTTCAAAGATCACTGCCGTCTGGTAAGCCCCAAAAATAAAGAACGGCACACGGTGTTAATTGTGGGGACGGGGCTAGCGGGGGCTTCGGCGGCGGCCACCCTGGCGGAGTTGGGCTACAGCGTCAAAAGCTTTTGCGTTCAAGATTCTCCCCGCCGCGCCCACAGCATTGCGGCCCAGGGCGGCATCAACGCCAGCAAAAACTACCCCAACGATGGCGATAGCGTTTGGCGGCTGTTCTACGACACCATCAAGGGCGGCGACTACCGGGCCAGGGAGGCCAACGTCCATCGTTTGGCGGAAATCAGCAGCGGCATTATTGACCAGTGCGTGGCCCAGGGGGTGCCCTTTGCGCGGGAGTACGGCGGCCTGTTGGATAACCGATCCTTTGGTGGGGCGCAGGTATCGCGGACGTTCTACGCCAAGGGCCAAACCGGGCAGCAGCTTCTCCTCGGAGCCTACAGCGCCATGATGCGGATGGTGCGGGCGGGTAAAATCGAGGTCTATTCCCGTCGCGAAATGCTGGATTTGGTGGTGGTGGATGGCCAAGCGCGGGGCATCGTCGTCCGCAACCTGGTAACGGGGAACTACGAGCGCTACGCCGGGGATGCAGTACTGCTCTGCACTGGCGGCTACGGCAACGTCTATTACCTGTCTACCAACGCCAAAAATTCCAACGTCACGGCGGCGTGGCGCTGCCATCGGCGGGGGGCGTATTTTGCCAACCCTTGCTACACCCAAATCCATCCCACCTGCATCCCCGTGTCGGGGGATTACCAATCCAAACTCACCCTGATGAGCGAGGGCCTGCGCAACGATGGCCGCGTCTGGGTACCCAAACAGCCCGGCGACACCCGCCACCCCAACGACATCCCCGACGCCGAACGCGACTACTACCTCGAAACCCGCTACCCCACCTTTGGCAACCTAGTGCCGAGGGACGTAGCTTCTCGCAACGCCAAGGCCATCACCGACGAAGGGCGCGGCGTAGGCGAAACGGGGTTGTCGGTATACCTGGACTTTCGGGAAGCGATCCAGGCCCAGGGCCAATCCACCATCGCCGCCCGCTACGGCAACCTGTTCGATATGTACCAGCGCATCTCCGGCGAAAACCCCTACGAGGTGCCCATGCGCATCTACCCCGCCGTCCACTACACCATGGGCGGTCTCTGGGTGGACTACCACCTCATGAGCACCATCCCCGGCCTGTTTGTGCTGGGGGAAGCCAATTTTTCCGACCATGGAGCCAACCGCCTGGGGGCCAGTGCGCTGATGCAGGGCTTAGCCGACGGCTATTTTGTGATTCCCTACACCCTGGGCGACTACCTAGCCAATCAGTCCCTCGCCCCCGTGACCACCGACGACGATGCCTTTGGCGAAGCCGAAGCCACCGTCAAAGCCCGCATCACCAAACTGCTGTCTATCCAGGGCGAAAAAACCGTGATGGAATTCCACCGAGACCTGGGCCGCATTGTATGGGACAACGTCGGCATGGCCCGCAATCGCGCCGGACTGGAACAGGCCATCACCGACATTCAAGCCCTACGCACCGACTATTGGCAGAACCTAAAACTCCCCGGCGAAGCCAACACCCTTAACAAAAACCTCGAATTTGCCGGACGAGTCGCCGACTTTATCGACCTCGCCGAACTGATGGCACGGGATGCCCTGCAACGGGAGGAATCCTGCGGTGGCCACTTCCGTGAAGAACACCAAACCCCCGACGGCGAAGCCCAACGGGACGACGACAACTTTGCCGTGGTTTCCGCCTGGGAATGTCGCGGCGAAGGCCAAGTTCCGCACCTGCACCAAGAAGACCTGGCGTTTGAAAACGTACAGCTCACCCAGCGCAGTTATAAGTAGCCATTCCCTACATTGAGTACTTGTTCCGTAGCCCCACCGGGGTTGGGTCGGTACAGCAGGAGGCCTGCCTTACTCAAGATCACCACCCTTGGCTTCAACCACAGTCGTGTTGCGTCCTATCAAGGCCGCTTAATCGACCACACGATGGACTCAGGATAGGCAGGGTTAGCGGCCTACAATTCGTGGGTTAATTGGCCGGACTTGATATCAGGCCTAAAATGTTGGGCCTAACTTCTCTGACAAAGTCGCTGGATGGTGCCTTGCTGCCCGTATAGCCCTTCGGGCATGGCTGACGCTAGTGGGCTCGCCTTGGCGTTGTGCACCCTACGGTTCTGCCTTTTGGCCATCGGGGTTATGGGATTCGGATTTGGTATGGGGTGATTTGTCTCGGTAATGTCATGGTCGTTAGGTGTGCTGTGATGCAGACCCAAAACCGAGGGTCGAAGGCAGCCAGCCAGGTATGGCGGAGGCCATGGCTCCATCCTCGACCATGGAGGCAGGGGTAACGATTTGTCTCCAGGTTCGCCTCGCCACCGCTATCCCTAGCGGTGGCGAAGCCCCCTGCTTAGATCACCGCTTGCCAGTCGGCGGGGGGCGACGACAGCAGCGAGGCCCCGGTGCGGGTGAGGCCATCCATTTGCCAGATCGCCATTTGGCCGCTGGTGCGATGCTGCCAGAGCAGATCGGGCTTGGCATCGCCGGAGAAGTCTGCCGCACCCACCAACCGCCAGAGGGGATCGATTTGGTCAATGATGCTGCCGCCGGTGAGGGTGGTGCCATTCATCGACCACAGGGCAATGTCGCCACTGATGCGGTTCTGCCAGAGAATCTCCATCTGGCCATTCTTGGTGAGGTCGCCCACGGCTCCCACTTGCCAATTGAGATCGGAGACGGTGTCGAGCAGTACGCCACTCTTCAAGGTAGTGCCGTCCATCAGCCACACGGCATTGGCCCCCATGCTGGCGTGTCGCCACAGAATGTCGGCCTTAGCATCGCCGTTGAAGTCGCCGGTGCCAGCAATCTTCCAGCCGCTATCCCCGGTGCTGGGTAAGGCCGCGCCCTGCACGAAGGTAGTGCCGTTCATCAGCCAATAGACCGCCTGCCCGGTGACCTTGTGCTGCCAAATCAGGTCGGCGTCTTGGTCGCTATCGAGGTCGGCGACCGCCGCCAAGCCCCAAGCGGCATCCACATCGGGGGAGAGGAAATCTCCACCGCTTAAGGTGGTGCTGTTCATCAGCCAATAGACCGTTTGTCCAGAGGTGTTGTGCCGCCAGAGGATATCGGCAGATTGGTCGCCATTGAGGTCGGCCTTGGGGGAAAAGGCCCGAATGGCATTACTGGCGGTACTGGTGATGACTTCATTCGTACCGCCCCCGTCGGTATAGCGAACCTCGGCCCGCACCCGTTGCCCGGTTTGGGCCTTGGTGAGCAGGAAGGTCGCACTCGTTGCGCCGACAATGGTATTCCAGGTGGTGCCATCCGCTGATTGTTGCCACCGATAGCTGAAGCTTCCCAACCCATCGATGTCCTGCACGGTCGTTGTATCCGCCGTGAGGGTATAGGATTCTTGCCCAATGCCGCTAACGGTGACGCTGCCGGTAGGGAGATCATTGACGTTGAGGACGGCAGCGGTGGGGGCACTGGTGACGGAGTCGGCTTGGCCAAAGCCGTCGGTGTAGGCGGCTTGGACGGTCATCACCTTGCCCACATCCGACTGCCCAAGGGCGTAGGTGGCCCCGGTTACCCCGGTGGTGGTGCCGTTAGCAAACCAGGTGTAGGTGATAGTGCCAAGACCATCCACATCGGCCAGGGTGTTGGAGGCGGTGAGGGTTTGGCCCTGGGTCGCGGTGCCCGTAATGGTGACGGTGCCTGTCGGGGCATCGTTGAGGTTGGCGACTGCCGTGGTGGCCGCACTGGTGACGGATTCGG
>CAZWNR010000153.1:0-8226 GCA_964635665.1 uncultured bacterium
CCCCCCGCCGCCAGGACAGCCTGGGCAATGCCTTGTCCTTCCATCTCGGCCAGAAGATTTCCTCTTAATGGCCCCCGCAGTTCTCCTCGGCCATTGATCTCACCCGCAATCCCAGCCCCCAGGGCCGTCAACGACAGCCCATTAGCCCGCAGATCCGCCTGCCAGCGACGGCTATCTAAGGCCACGGTGCCCTCCCCAGCCACGGTGCCCCCAGCCACCTGGACAAAGGTATCCGTGAGGGTGAGGGTTTGATTGGCCCAGGCCAGTTGTCCTTGGGCTGGGTAGGTGCCTGAGAGTGCCTGCCAGCGAGCTTGGCCCGTGAGCTGATCAATTGGCCCGGAGAGGTTGGCCGTGAGGGAAACAGGACCGATTTTCACGGCCTCTGGCAACCCGTAGGGCCGCCCTAGGGCATCGGCGGGTAGACGATCACCCGTCATGGCTAACGTTAGCCGACCGGGGGAACCCAAGGCCCATAAGCCCTTGCCCGTAAGGCTTCCCCCGGCTTGGGGAATGACTCGAAAGCCATCAATGACGAGGTTAGATCCCTGGAAGGTGGTCTTGGCCTGTACCTCGGCTATGGCCACCTGATCGATCATCACCTGATTCTGGGAAACCAGTTCGGTGGTGAGAACGGGTTTGGTGAAGGGGCCTTTGAGGCCAACGTCGGCCACAAAGGTGCCCGACGCAGCCACGGGCAGTTCCGCCTCCAAGAGCTCTGTTACCTGGGCAATGGTAAAGGGATTGATTCGCCCCGTAAGGTCATAGCCTTGATCCAGATCCAGTCGTCCGCCCGCGCGAGCCGTGATGTCCTCCAGCCGCGCCGTCACGTTTTCAAAGACCGCTACACGCCCCTGAAAGCGAACATCCCCCTGAAGATCCTGGATAGGCTGCGATAGACCGGGGGTGGCGACCGTGCCGTTGTCCACCCGCGCCGTGCCCGTAAAGGTTGGGGGACTATCCCCCAGCACCATATCCACCGTACCGCTCACGGTACCAGTCGGGAACTGAACGGGCAGCGGATCCTCCAGAAACGATTCGGAGATCAGCAAAATCTCTGCCATGGTGATGGCCTGGGTGCGCAGGTTAACGTTAGCCCGCAGCGGTTTGTCCTTTGGCCCAGGCAACTGCACTTCCCCCTTAGACTGAACCTGACCACCGGCCGCTGAGGTGCCGCCAATTTCAACATCCAGCTGCCGGATTCGGGAACGCTGGCCTGCGGGGATGGGGCCTTTGTCCTGGTTGAACCGCACTTGGCCTTGCACATCCGTCAGATCCACCCTAGGGCGAGTCCCCGGTTCGGGGCCTGAAGATTCCTTCAGATAATTAACGAGACGCGTTTGGGAGCGGTTCTCTCCAATAGCAACATCCCGCCGCCGGTCGTAGGGAACAAGAACCGCACGGCTATCCCGCAGGTGAAGAGTGCCGGGCTGCACGATAATCCAGGGATCTCGATCCGTTTCCTCCCGTTCTGGCAGATCTAAATCCAAATTGACCCACTGACCATCGGCGGCCTGTTCTAGGTAGAGATCCAATCCCTCTAGCACCACGTCAAGATTGAGTTCCCGCTGCCAGAGATCCCGGAGGTTGACCTGCACCTCCACCGCCTGCAGCGACAGGGTATCGGGATCGGTTGCCGTAGCCGGAATTTGGGATGGCCCCACCCGTACCCCGGATAGGGTGAGTCGCTCAAGATCTCCCAGTTCCACGGGGCGGTTAAGGGCGGTAGTCAGTTCGGCTTCTAGCCAGGGGGTAAGGTTGCCTTGCAGCCAAGTCCACCCCCGCCAAGCCGCTCCAGCACCCACCAGCAGCAATGTTGACCCGGTTATCACACTTAAGCCTAGCCATCGGGGCACGGCCCTAGACCTCTGTTCGGATCCTGGCTCCTGCGAATCGGCCATACCCGCTGCCACCCCACGAAACACACCACGAAACACCCAATAGTTTAATGAACTACCGCCGTTCTGCCTATCCATTACAGGACAACCTTGGCAATCACCCTGGCATCGGGGAGTGACGGTCAAGGCGTATGGTCAAGGCCTTCTGGGGGCGTAGGTGCTACAGACTTCAGAAAGACCCTAGAGTTCCTCGTCGGCTAGGTCGCGCTCTAGCTCTAGGCTGAGGGGTTGGGCCAGTTCTTCGGTGGCGGCGGCTTCTAGGGCCAGGGGTTCGGCAGCCGTTTCTTCCTGCTTGGCCTCCAGGTTGATGGGCAAGCGTAGGGGTTGTTCTTCCTCCAGTTCCACCTGGGGCAAGGAGTCGGCCAGGTCGTCCAAAGGTCGAGGAATCACCATCACCGCATGGAGTTCGCCGATGCGTTCGGCTTCGTGCATCCCGGCTTCGATGGCAATGGCCACGTTGGGCAAGGAGCCACGAATCAAAATTGTACAGAGCCCGTCACCGATGGTTTCGTGGGAAATCAGCTCCACATCGGCGGATTTGGTCATGGCATCGGCAGCGCCTACCATGGCCGGAAAACCCCGTGTTTCCAGTAAGCCAATGGCCTGACTACCCAGCCGACTTTTTCCCTCGCGCCGCAGTTGCTCCCACCGGGCACAGATGGGCAGAACCGCCTCCAGGTTGGGCAAAGGCCGAGGAATCAGGCTAGAGGATGCCGTTTGACCCGCCTCTTCTACCGCTTCGACCCCCGCCGACACCGCCATCCGCACGTTGGCCACGCCGCCCCGCACAATGGCCGTACAGAGACCACTCCCGGTTTTCTCATAGCCGACGAGGTACACGTCAGCGGCCTTCAGCATGGCATCCGCCGCCCTTACCACCACCGGAAACCCCGCCGCCGACACCATCCCTAGGGCTGAACCGCGATATTTCTCAAACCGACTTTTGGCCTCCGACTGGCCCGCTGGAGAGGTGGCCAGGTTCAGCTTGGCCTTGGTGGCCAATTTCAAATCTTGCTTGGAGGCTAGTTTACTGTCGGCTTGCATAGAGCGCCTCTAGGGGATGGTATCCGTAACTCCATTCTAAGGCTTGTCTTCGGGAGACACACCCCCGGAAGTGACCCCATTATCTAGAACCCCTAGCGGTTGTCGATGGGGAAACAGCTTGGCCAATAATGCCTGCACCTGTTTTTGGCCATGGGCTGGGGCGGGACGGGTACCGTTGACCGCAGCGGAAGCCCTCTCCATGGCGTCGGAATGGGTCTCAGGAAGCACGATTCCATCGGCCTGGGCGGGCTTGGGTGCTGTTGCAGAGTCCTCTGTAGGGGCCATCTCCGGGTTGGATGGGTTCGTACTCGATAGATCGAGTCGAGATCGGTCTGAATTCAATACGTTCGGTGGGATCGGTTGCGCCGGGCTAGAAACGTCTTTCCCGTTTTCCTGAAGCGAGGCCGTCACTTGAACAAACCTCCCCTGGGCCAGGGTTTCTTGAACAAACGTCCCCTGTACCAAGGCAGACGAATCAGAATGAGCACTGTTTTCAGCGGGCTGGCTGGGATCCCCCAGCAGCGAATTGGGGGGTACTACCTGACCGGATGAAATGGCGGGGTTAATCAGGGTGCTCTCTGCGCCAATGCAGGCGTTTCGGCCAATGCGCCCAGATCCAACGATCAGCACACCGCTACCCAGTACCGCCCCCGGTTCAAGGATCAAATCCCCTCGGACGGCCTGGATAATTGCGCCGCTGCCGACGCACACTCCAGGGGCCAACACCAACCGACAGCCCGGATCCGCATTCAGCACCACGTTATCACCAAGGGCCACGCCCTCGGCTACCTCAACCTGTCCCTCCAAACCAGGAGCGTCAGGATTGGCAATCGCCGTTGGCAGTGGCCCTTGCATTGGCTATCGGTATCCCTAGAATCGCCCTAACCTAGGGACGCTGGATGGTGACTTCTGCGGCCCGTCGCTTAGCCTTGGGATCCACAGCTACCAAGCGCACATACTCGCCCTGGTGCGCCCGCAGTTGCCCATCAATGGCCGCCAGCAAATCCGACACGCGGCTGCCCTCTAGGGTGGCGCAAGTCTTCCATACATTGCTGCGATAGCGGCGCTGGTCAGCGGCCTCCAGGCTGAGGCGATAGCCCTGGTTAACAAACTGGTTCACCTGCTGCCCCACGTCCTGGCTCAGTCCTTGACCACCGCCCCGGCTAGCTGGGGCCGGGGATGACGCCTGGGGAGCAGAGTAGGATGCTACCGGAACGCTGGGAGCCGCTGCGGGAGCCACTCCGGGCCGCTGTACCGTCACCTCAGGGCCACGGCGCTTGGCTTTAGGGTCGATGCCGAAGATGCGGACATACTCGTTGGGGTAGGCCGCCATGCACTGGGACACCGCCGCCATCACCTCGTTCTCGCGGTTGGAGGTGATGGGGGCACAGGTTTGCCATACGCCGCTACGGTAGCGACGCTGGTCGGCGTGTTCTGCACCAATGTGATAGCCCTGGCTGATCAGTTGGCGTACCTGCTGGGCGAGGTCACCGCTCAGGTTCACCGAACCGCCAGAGGTCGGACGCTGCCCCGCAGAACGGCCGAAGCCTGTCCCCGCCGGAACCGAGGCTCCGCCCACGGGCTTACCATCGGGGCGCTGAATAGTGATGGGGGCAATCCGCTGATTGGCGCGGGGATCGATACCGAACAGACGCACGTATTCCCCAGCGTGGTCAGTCAAGCAAGCTTCCAAAGCCGCTAATACGTCACCCTCACGGTTGGAGGTGATAGGGGTGCAGGTTTGCCACACACCGCTGCGATAGCGACGGGAATCTGCGTGCTCAGTGCCAATGCGGTAGCCCTGGTTAAGGAACTGACGCACCTGCTGCACCACCTCAGCAGACAGGGAACCCGAGGCCACCGCCACCGGACGATAGGCTTGGCTAGCCCCACTCGACACCGTAGGCACAGTTCCATTCACCTCAATGGCTTTACCATCGGGACGCTGAATCGTTACCGGGGCAACCCGCTGCTTCGCCTTAGGATCGATGCCAAACATCCGCACATACTCGCCCCGATGTTCTGATAGACAAGCTTCGAGGGCAGCAAAGGCTTCCCCTTCGCGGGTAGCCTGGATGGGGCTACAGGTTTGCCACACACCACTACGGTAGCGGCGGTTATCGGCATGCTCAGTGCCAATGCGCAGACCTTGGGCCAAATACTGGCGCACCCGCTGCACAACGTCGGGGGAAAGCTGTTGAGATTGCATAGTACCTAATCCATCGCGTTCGTTTAAGTTGGAGCCAGCTAAGTTAGAGCTAGTTGCAGCCGAGGGGGGCTGAGCCGATGAAGCATTTAAATCCGTGGGGGCGGGGCCATAGCCCAGCAGTTCTCGCACTAGGGCAAGGTCTTGGGGGCTGACATCGGGCAAACCATCCGCCTGACTTTGGCGGGTAATCACCGATCCCGACGGCACCAGCTTACCGGGGGGCACCTCCACATCCTGCACCAGGGCGTGCATCATCACAATGCTGTTGGCCCCCAGGCGGGCGTTAAAAATCGTGGAGCGAAACCCAATAAAAACGTTGTCGCCAATGTAGGCTGGGCCTTGGATCAAAACCCGGTGGGTGAGGGTAGTCCCTTGACCAATCCACACCGTATAGGGTCGTTGGTCGTCACCGAGAACCCTGGCCTGTCCCAGACCATAGACCGCAACCCCTTCCTGAATGACCGTGCGAGAACCCACCACACAGGTTGCTCCCACCTGTGTCCGCAAGACAGCGCTGGGAGCAACGGTTACCCCCTGGCCTAGGCGCACATCACCTGTGGATTCAAACCTGGCAAAAGCTCCCTCCGGGGCGGCATCCGACACACGGGACGCCGCCAGCGTGCTGACCGTCATGATCTGAAGTCTCCAAAAACATTAGCGCCCTCACCCAGGAACACGGCAGCCCGGATAGGCAATGTCCAGAGCGGTTACCCAACCCTGGACGGTTGCCGTAGCGGATTGACTACCCTTAGCTAAAGTCGTGCCGTTTGTCGTAGAGGGCACCGCTATCTAGGCTGACGGTATCGACAATGGCAATCACCGCTGCATCCACCGGACGTCCCTCATAGCCAGGATGCTGACGGGCACCACTGCCCTGGGTAATCAGAACCCATTCGCCTGTGCCTGCGCCAACCACATCCGCCGCCACGGTGTAATCCGGAAGCAGATCTCCCGTCTCACTGATGAGCTGCACCAGCAAAAACTTTACACCGCTGAGGCTGGGTTCTTTGCAGGTGCTAACCACCGTGCCACGCACCTTAGCCAAGAGCATGGCCTACCTATCTGCCGTAGGGACGAATACCGCTGACGCTCTCGCGGAACTGTTCCACCGCTTCGGTGTAGCGAATGGGCAGTACGAACTCCAGGTTTTCGTGGGGGCGAGCGATGATGTGGGTGGACAGCACTTGACCACCGTTCACACGCTTAACATTTTCAATACCAGCGGCCACAGAGGCTTGTACCTCAGACACATCCCCGCGCACGATGACGGTGACACGACCACTACCAATTTTTTCGTACCCCACTAGGGTGACGCGAGCGGCTTTCACCATCGCATCGGCGGCTTCCACAACAGCGGGAAAACCTAGCGTTTCTACCATACCAACTGCAATTGCCATGCTTGTAAGCCCTTCCTTAAGCTTGTACTGTTTACTAGCTGTGTGCGTAACCTGTGCAGCCTGTGGCCACACGTTTCAAAGTTCGAAAACCGTTCACACATTCCTCAATTCTTAGGTCGCAGAATTGGAGGTGAAGGATTTACGAAACTCGGTGCCGATCTAGGTTCGGAACTGCTCCACAGCCTCGGTGTAGCGAATGGGCAATACAAACTCAAGGTTTTCGTGGGGGCGAGCAATAATGTGAGTGGATAGCACTTCGCCACCGTTGACGCGCTTAGCAGATTCCACCCCAGCGGATACGGAGGCTTGCACCTCAGACACATCGCCGCGCACAATCACGGTCACGCGACCGCTACCAATTTTCTCGTAGCCCACCAGGGTTACACGGGCGGCTTTCACCATGGCGTCAGCCGCTTCCACGACAGCCGGGAAACCCAGGGTTTCAATCATTCCAACAGCAATTGGCATCGTCGTAATCTCCTTGTTAAATCTAGGTCTAACTCACCCCACCTGGCCTCAGCTCAGCTATCCGAAGGCAGCATGAACCATCCCGAAATCACAAGAAACGGGACTCATCCAGTACGGTAAAGACGAAAAGACCTGATTTCTCTTTGATGACAACCTAAGCATAGGTGTCGAGTGACACTTTTGCAATATAAGCCTCAATGATTGTTGCTAATGTTGAGTATTATTAAACCTTATTCCCAAAAGCCCTACGGCACAGGGGATTGGCATCCCTCAACAGAGTGAGTCCTCACACCCTTTCCAGCCTTTCACCAGGTCCAGCGGAGCATCCCAAACCGCCCTGAGTGGACAGCCGCAACGATGGCTGCACCTCAACATTCATCTTTATGTTTTCATGAATCCTAATCTATCGCCCGTGGCGTCAGGCTTTATCTCGGTGGGGCTTCCCGAATCGGGTAGGATGATTGCTAATAGGTGTTGGCGCAGTCCCTCTGTTCCCGTCTCACCTCAGATCATGTACTAGTAATTCAGCGGCTAAGTCAGCCGTTCCGGCACGGCCCCATTTACATATCTTAATGGTGCAATGGCCGCGAATTCGTCAGGCTGGAAGGGATAGATCTGCTGTCATGGCCCCTCTTCCCGAATTCATAGCAACGCTGGGGAAAGTGGGTAGACTGCCGCAGATTTTTTAGGCGAGGTAGTGACAGATTCATGAACCAAATGTGGGTGGAGACAAGTTGGCTGCTGCCAGTCTATGGTTTGTTTGGGGTGGTGTTTGCCCTGCCTTGGTCGATGGGCTTTATTCGCCGTACCGGACCAAGGCCAGCGGCCTACATCAACATTGCCATGACCCTGTTGGCCTTTGTCCATGGCATGGTTGTGTTTCAGGCGATTTGGAATCAGGGTTCCCAGGAACTCATTTTCTCCTGGTTCAAGTTTGCTGACCTGCATTTGGAACTGGCTTTTGATATTTCGGTCCTAAATCTGGGGGCGCTGGAACTCATCACTTTTCTCAGCCTGCTGGCCCAGGTGTTTGCCTTGGGATACCTAGAAAAAGACTGGGCCTTGGCCCGGTTTTACTCGCTGATGGGTTTTTTTGAGGCCGCCATGAGCGGTCTGGTCTTGAGCGGTTCGCTGTTTGTCTCCTACTCGCTGCTGGAGATGCTAACCCTTTCCACCTATTTGCTGGTGGGCTTTTGGTATGCCCAGCCCCTGG